>JAHDCK010000535.1 GCA_020629915.1 Saprospiraceae bacterium | reverse complement strand
GGCCGGGGTTCGAACCCGGGACCCTTTGATTAAAAGTCAAATGCTCTACCAGCTGAGCTACCGGATCAACCGTTTATATCCATTGGATATTTTCAAGTGGCGCAAAGATACGACCTATTTTAAAATAAACAACTCTTGCACCAGCAATTTTTAAACGAATGAGCAGAAGTTTTAGTTCAAAATTTTTACGCCATGAGCCAAAAATTTAAATTCCTCTTCCGGCTCCGTAATTTTTTCTATTTCTTCCTTGGATTTTCCTTCATCTTCAGCATAATGGCGCAACTCATCTACCCCGGTAATTTCCTTAAAACCATATCCTTCCATTGCTACGGTTTTACCAGCAATATCAAAAGGCATAAAAAATCCATAATCCTTAAATTTGACAAATAACTCGTTGCCTTTCCCATCTTCTACCGTAATCCAACATCCTTTCACCTTACAAACATTCGTGACTTTTCCCTTCACCACGGTTTGAACAGAATCCATTTTATTCAGATTGTAAATTAATTCTGCAGCCGGCATGGCATTTTTTTCAGAAATTTTATCTCCGTAATGAACACCGTCCACACTTTGCGCCAGCTCATTGACTTCTCCTTCATCTTTAACTTCATGGTTATCAGTCGTTGCCTCTGCCTGTTGCTCCGAAGTAGGCTGACTACACCCGATGAGCAAAAGACTAATCCCAAAAAAGAATACAAATATTTTTTCCATAATTAATTTTAGTTTTTGCAAAGTTAGGAATCTTTTCTGATTTGTAACCGATTTTAAGACCTTTGCAGGGATGAAAAATCCGGCACCCAAGTCTGAGTTTTTGCGCAACATCCTCACCGTGATGACTGGCACTTCCCTTGCCCAGATTATTCCGCTGGCCGCCTCCCCGATCCTGACTCGTTTGTATTCCCCGGATGATTTTGGTTTGTTTTATGTCTTCGGATCCCTGGCAGCCATTTCGCTCGTTGTTTCAACGGGGCGATATGAGATGGCGATGCTCCTTCCAGAGAAAGAGGAGGAAAGTTGGCAATTGGGTTTAGCAGGAGGATTGATGTGTTCTGGCTTTGGGTTTATTTTACTTATTATAATTTATTTTTTTAATATTAAAATTGCAGAGCTACTTCGTTCTCCTGAAATCGCGCCCTGGCTTTTTCTGATTCCTCTTTCTGTTTTGATCAACGGTTGGTATCAGGTTTTGCACTATTGGTATAATCGACACAAATCTTTTTCCCTCATCACCGGAAACAAAATCACGATCTCCGCCACTAATGTAATTTCCAAATTAGGTCTAAGTACTTTTGGCACAGGTGGACTGATTGTAGGAACACTCCTCGCTCAACTCACCGGACTAATCATATACATTTTTTATTTTTTTAAAAATAAATATTTTTTAAAATTTAGTTTAAAACTCATAAAACAACAAGCTAAAAAATATATTAATTTCCCTAAAAATATGATCGCCGGCGGATTATTTAATCGCGCTTCTTTTGAGTTACCCAATATTTTACTAAAAATATTTTTTGCCTCCGGCGTTGTTGGATTTTATGGATTGGTCCAACGCATTGTCAGGATTCCCTTAAGTGTCATTGGCCTGGCCTACGAAGAAGTTTTCAAGCAGCGAGTAAGCGAAGATTTAAAAAAACATGGAAATTGCAAATATATTTTTAATAAAACAATAAAGCAATTGTTCCTGATTTCTGCGATTCCATTCATTATCTTTGCTTTTATTGCACCAGATTTATTTCGCATTGTTTTTGGTGAAGAATGGACGACCGCGGGTTACTACGCTCGTATTTTTGCATTGCCCTTTTTGCTTCATTTTATAACAGCACCACTTATATCTGTTTTTTATCTAACTGAAAATACGCACTGGTACACCCGCACTCAGTTTTTTCAATTTGGCGCAATCGTAACGGCTATCATTCTTGGTGCGGTTTATTTAAATGATCCCAACCTTACGATGTGGTGCATTGCTGCCGCTTATTTTTTGTCTTATACTATAATTTTATTTTTATTATTTAAAAT
>JAHDCK010000103.1 GCA_020629915.1 Saprospiraceae bacterium | reverse complement strand
GCACCACCGGCATTGTTTTGGAAAATCGCCCAAAGAACACCGGAAACAGTTACACCTGCCATGTACCCTCCTAGTGCTTCAGCTCCACCAAATACGGGGAGGAGTGCAATAACTATAGGTACGATAATCGTAATTGCCCCTGGCAACATCATTTCTTTCAAAGCGGCCTGAGTAGAAATATCAACACATTTTGCGTATTCGGGTGTTGCTTTTCCTTCCATTATACCAGGAATTTCTCTGAACTGACGACGAACCTCCTGAACCATTGCCATAGCAGCACGGCCTACGGCACTCATGGCAAAAGCAGAGAACACCACCGGAATCATCGCTCCTATAAACAATGCCGCTAATACATTTGCTTTAAATATATTAATTCCATCAATTCCTGTAAATTCTACGTAAGCTGCAAAAAGAGCCAAGGAAGTCAAAGCTGCAGAAGCGATAGCAAATCCTTTTCCGATTGCTGCGGTTGTGTTTCCAACAGAATCCAGAATGTCTGTACGCTCCCGAACTTCTTCCGGTAATTCGCTCATTTCTGCAATACCTCCGGCGTTATCTGCGATTGGACCAAAGGCATCAATAGCTAATTGCATGGCTGTGGTTGCCATCATGGCAGAAGCTGCAATTGCTACTCCATAAAATCCTGCGAAGGAATAAGATATAACGATACCTGCGGCAAACAACACAATAGGAATCCAGGTAGAAACCATCCCTACAGCCAATCCGGCGATGATATTTGTAGCTGCACCTGTGCTTGATTGCTGGATGATATTATTTACCGGGCTTTTACCCATTGCGGTATAGTATTCTGTCACCATAGAAATGAGAGCACCAACACCCAATCCAACCATGACGGAGTAGAAGACATGAATATTTTTTACAACCACCTGTCCTTCTCCAAAGAAATTCATATTCATTGTGTCGGGAAGCATCCACATGATTAGGGGGAAGCAAACCACTCCGGTCAGGATGATAGACAACCAGTTTCCAAGGTTCAAAGCACCCTGAACGTTGCCGTTTTCATCTTTAATTCTAATAAATAAAGTACCTATAATAGAAAAGATAATTCCGAGACCTGCAATGACCAATGGTAATAAGATAGGTGCAATTCCACCAAAACCATCATCCGGAACAGAACCATCAGGATTCAAATTATTTTGAATGAGGAAGTTTCCTAAAACCATAGCTGCGAGTACAGTGGCCACATAGGAACCAAATAAGTCCGCTCCCATTCCGGCAACATCACCTACATTATCACCTACGTTATCGGCGATAGTGGCCGGGTTACGCGGATCATCTTCGGGAATACCTGCCTCTACTTTTCCTACGAGGTCAGCTCCTACATCGGCAGCTTTGGTATAAATTCCTCCGCCCACACGCGCAAAAAGGGCAATAGACTCTGCCCCAACAGAAAATCCTGCCAGTACTTCCAATACGACAATCATATTAAAATCTCTGGTAGCATTGATATTTGCGCCCATGTAATAGTGGAAAAATAAAACAAAGAGGAAACTGATCCCAAAAACGGCCAGTCCGGCAACACCTAGACCCATTACAGTACCTCCTGAAAAAGAAACATCCAAGGCTTTGGCTAAACTTGTACGGGCAGCTTGGGTCGTTCGTACATTGGCTTGAGTAGCGATACGCATACCAATGTACCCCGCCAGGGCTGAAAAGAAGGCTCCAATCACAAAGGCGATTGAAATAAACCAGTGAGAGCTTTCCACGAAAGTGGATAAAACACCCAAAAGCACTGCTGCCACAACAACAAAGATGAATAAAGCTCTGTATTCGGCGCGTAAAAAGGCCATTGCTCCCTGAGCAATATTATCTGCAATAAACTGCATTCGTTCGTTTCCGGCGTCTTGCTTTCCTACCCAGATGGCTTTTACCATCATATAGGCCAGACCGACAACACCAAACAACGGAACTATATACATTAAAGAATCCATATATTATTGGTTTTTATTTTGTAATAGAATTATTCAAAAAATGCCTGCAAAATTAACAATTAAAAGATTGTTGACAAATGGTTCTTTAGTTTTTGAATAATTTGTGGGTTTTTAATGTCCGTTACTAACCTCCTAAATTTAAATTCTAAAAAAATAAATCATGATTTCAGAAAAAAACCATATACTATTTTTTGTTTTTATTATTGGTTTATGGCTATCCTCTTGTGGCAGCATGAAAGATGTAGACTCCGATTCAAAACCCGTCTCTCATGAGCTATGGGATAGTTTAGTGCGGGAATACGTAGACATTCATGGTTGGGTAAATTATGAAGGCTTCATTGGGGATAGCATTAAATTAAATAAATATTTAAAAATATTAGAAGGGAATCATCCCAATAAAAAATTTTGGTCAAAGGAAGAGCGACTAGCTTTCTGGATCAATGCCTATAATGCTTTTACTGTTCAATTAATTGTAAAAAACTATCCTGTAAAAAGTATCAAGGATATTAAAAATGGAATCCCTTTTGTCAACACTGTTTGGGATATAAAATTCATTAATATTGGAGGAATTGAATATGATTTAAACAATATTGAACACAATATCATCCGACCTAAATTTAATGATGCCAGGATTCATTTTGCTGTAAATTGTGCTTCCTACTCTTGTCCAAAATTGCGAAACGAAGCTTTTACTGCGGAGCGACTGGATGAACAACTCGATGATGCTGCCCGACAATTTGTATATGATAAATTGAGAAATGAAATCACCCCGGACAATCCAAAATTGTCAAAAATTTTCCAGTGGTATGGAATGGATTTTAAGCAGGAAATGCCTAAGATAGATTTTATAAATCAATATTTAAAAGAAAAAGATAAAATAAAAGAAAACGCAACAATTGACTATTTAGAATATAACTGGAACCTAAATACGAAGCCTGTCAATTAGCAAATCCGATAACAGCGAGACTGACCTTTGCTCCCGGAATTTTAAGCAAATGATGGGCACAGGCTTCCAGTGTTGCTCCTGTTGTCATGACATCGTCTACTAGTAGGAAATGTTTATTAGCAGGAGGATTTTCACCTAAAACAAATGCCTGGCTCACATTATCAAAACGCTCTTCTCTGGTTTTTTTCGTTTGTGTTTCTGTATAAATACTCCTTTTTAGAATATCTTTTCTCCAGGGAATATTCATGCTTGCTGATAATCCTTTGGCAAAGACATCACTTTGATTGTACCCGCGCTGGAACTCTTTTTTGGGATGAAGCGGAACCGGAATGATGTAATCAACCTCCCTGAAAAATCTGGATTCCATTAGCCAGCGGCCATATTTTTCTCCCAACCAAATACCTACATCTGTTTTTCCTTTATATTTTAGATGATGGATAAGTGCTTGTACTCTTCCGCCTTTTACAAAGTGATACATTCCCGCAGCATAGGAAATAGAAACTCGTCCCCAAAATTTCTCCGACATGGCATTTTCAAGTTCCAAATGATGTTCTGTTTTGGGTAACCGAAATTCACAATCTAAGCATAACATTTCTTCTCCCGGTGCTAAATCCTTATTGCAAGCCGGACAGAGTTGCGGATAAAAAAGTGAAATAAAATTATCTAGGAGAGAAGAAAACATCTATTCATTTTGCCGTTCTAAAAATTCATCCATTGAATATACATCAAATAACTCATATTCTAATGTGATGCGCTCATTTATTTCTTTTTTATAATAAATTAAACCTACATCTCTGGCATATAATTCTTTCATTGTTCCTTTATATTCTAAAAATCCATCTTCTTTGTGATCGATTTCATATAGCTCATTAGTAAGGAACTCCGCACACTCATAATTTTTATTTTTATAAGAATATTCACTTAATTGTTCAAAATGGCGGTTGCGCACCATCGTCATCGTTTGCAGGGAGTCTGTTGGGTCGGTATAAACAATTTCCATGATAAAAATGCCTCCTTCTTCTTTCACCTCAAAGGGAAAGACATTGGTTTGAGCCACTTTAGCAATTTCCATTTTGGTATTCCCCAAAGTATCATAAGCGTATACTCTAAAATCAGCAAGTAACATCCCATTACTAGCTACTTCTTCCCGGATCATTTGCTGGATATTGAATCCTGCATCGTAGTTTACCCCTGTCAGATAGCGCGTCCCTTCCCGCACGTAAGTTTTATAAAACCAATAATGTTTCTGGGAACCATTACCGTTCAAAGGACGGTATTCATAAACTTTGCCTTCTGTTCCACCTTCTGCCAGAGAATCCAATGGAAAATAGTAGGGCTTAATATCAATTCTTCCGCTTTCACAACTGAATAAAGAGCAAATTAAAACACCCATAAAAAAAACAATACTGATTCTCATCCTGTTATTTTTGCAGCAAATTAAAAGAAAAAATGCCAAATTGTCTGTTTTCTCCCTGAATTTAGGGTTGGTACAAAATGTGTTGTTCAATCTTAACCTCAATGCTGGTTAATAAATATTAACTTTGCACCAAATTTTAGATAATTTCGTTACAAATAATTTAACTCAATATAAAATGTTTAAATTCATATCTAATTCCTTTGGTAAAATCTTCGGGACAAAAGCTGATCGGGACATGAAAGAATATGGCCCCAGAGTTCCGCTTATCAATGAAGAATACGAAAAACTAAAAAGTCTGAGCAATGATGATCTCCGAAATAAAACCCTGGAGTTCAAATCCCGTATTGCTGATTATCTGAGCGAAATTGATACGGATATCAATAACTTAAAATCTGAAATCGAGGCAGAACAAGATTTTGGAATCAAGGAAGAACTCTTTGAAGAACTGGATAAAATCACGAAGGAACGAGATAAAGCACTAGAGGAAATTCTGCTTGAAATTTTACCTGAGGCATTTGCTGTCGTTAAAGAAACCGCTTTTCGTTTTACAAATAACGAAACCATTTCTACCACCGCAACAGATCAGGATCGCGCCCTTGCTGTAAACAAAAATTACGTTTCTATAGAAGGCAATCAAGCTATCTGGAAAAATGAATGGGATGCGGCTGGGGGACATATCAAATGGAATATGATCCACTACGATGTGCAATTAATTGGTGGAATGGTTTTGCACGCTGGTAAAATTGCGGAGATGGCTACAGGGGAAGGTAAAACCCTCGTGGCAACACTCCCTGCTTACCTCAACGGTATTGCCGGACAAGGGGTACATATTATTACTGTAAATAACTACCTCGCCCGTCGGGACTGCGAGTGGGTTGGTCCTATTTTTGAATTTCTGCATTTGACTATTGATTGTATAGACAAATATAAACCACATTCTCCCGGAAGGAAAAAAGCCTACGAATGTGATATTACTTATGGAACCAATAATGAATTTGGGTTTGATTATTTGCGAGATAATATGGTTCGCTCTATGGACGAGGTTGTGCAAAGCAAGCATCACTTCTCCATGATTGATGAGGTTGATTCCGTGTTAATCGATGATGCCCGAACGCCATTGATTATTTCGGGACCCGTAGCACAGGGTGCTGAAGCTAATGAATATAACGAACTCAAACCCAAAGTGGACAATCTGGTCAATGCCCAGAAAAAACTGGCTACCCAATACCTGGCTGAAGCTAAAAAACTTTTTAAGGAAGGTGTGCTTGGCGTTGAGGAAGGAGAAGCCGGAATGTCTTTGTTACGTGCGCACCATGCTTTGCCCAAAAATCGTCCTCTTATTAAATTCATCGGTCAGGAGGGTGTAAAAGCTATGTTGGAAAAAACGGAAAACCACTACATGGCAGAGCAATCCAAAAATATGCACCTTGTGGATGATGAGCTATATTTCGTTATAGACGAAAAAAATCGTCAGGTAGATTTGACGGAAAAGGGAGTAGAATATTTGTCTCGTGGACAATCAGATGGTGATTTTTTTGTCCTTCCAAATATCACGGAGGAGACGATGATGATTGAGGAGGATGACAGCCTAACGGAATCCGAAAAGCAGGAAAAGAAATCTACACTCATTCAGGATTATACAGAAAAAACCCAGCGACTTCACTCTGTAAGTCAGTTGCTAAAAGCCTACACCCTATTTGAAAGAGATTCAGAATATATCGTGATGGAGGGTCAGGTAAAAATTGTGGATGAGCAAACCGGGCGGATGATGGAAGGCCGACGGTATTCTGATGGTCTGCACCAGGCGCTTGAAGCCAAGGAAAATGTAAAAGTTGGGGAAATTACTCAGACTTATGCCACCGTTACGCTTCAGAATTTCTTTAGAATGTATCATAAACTCGCAGGAATGACGGGTACCGCCGAAACGGAAGCCAGTGAGTTTTGGGAAATTTATAAAATGGATGTGGTCGTCATTCCTACTAACCGTCCCATCGCCAGAGATGACAGGGACGATCTCGTTTACCGTACAGAACGAGAAAAATACAATGCCGTTATTGATGAAATTGATAAACTAACTGCGGCTGGTCGACCTGTATTGGTTGGTACTACCGGAGTGGATATTTCTGAGAAATTGAGTAGAATGCTCAACCTTCGAAAAATTCCCCATAATGTTTTGAATGCAAAACAACACCAACGAGAGGCTCAGGTAGTAGCTGAGGCCGGACTCCCCGGAAAGGTAACTATTGCTACGAATATGGCTGGACGGGGTACCGATATAAAATTGTCAGATGAAGTAAAAGCTTCAGGTGGATTAGCTATTATTGGTACGGAAAGGCATGATTCCCGAAGGGTGGATCGTCAGTTGCGAGGTCGTGCGGGTCGTCAGGGAGATCCAGGAAGTTCCCAATTTTTTGTTTCTCTGGAAGACAAACTCATGCGCCTGTTCCATTCCGAAAAGATAACAAAGGTCATGGACAGAATCGGATATTCTGACGGAGAAGTGATCCAACACCCAATGATTACAAAATCCATAGAGCGCGCGCAAAAACGCGTAGAGGAAAACAATTTTGGGGTCCGAAAACGACTATTGGAATATGATGATGTCATGAATATTCAGCGAGAGGCCATATACAAAAAACGGAATAATGCTCTTACAGGAGAAAGATTATCCGTAGATTTAAATAATATGTTTTTAGACCTTTCCCATGAGCTGGTGGCCATTTACCAGAATAATAATGATTTTGTCGGTTTTAAAAATGATGCCCTGAGGTATTTTGCTGTGGATACGGATATTGAAGAGGTGGATTTTAAAGAAGCCAGCCACGAGGAAATTACAGAACAGTTTCAAAAAGAAATTTTTGAAAATTATAATAAAAAAAGTGCCGGTATCGGTAATGAATTAATCGAAAGAATCCGGGAGATTTACACCAACGAAGGGGACCGATATAAATATGTTGCTCTTCCGTTTACAGATGGCCGAAAGAAAGGACTTAGTATCTCTGCTGATATTAAAAAGGCAGTAGAAACGGATGGAAAAAGCATCATGAGTGATATTGAAAAAGCGGTTACGCTTTCCCTTGTGGATGATTCCTGGAAACATCACCTGCGCTCTATGGATGAGCTGAAGGAGTCTGTCCAGGCCGCTTCCTTTGAACAGAAAGATCCCCTTGTTGTATATAAAACGGAAGCTTATGACTTGTTTGAAATTCTGGTTAGAATGATTAACCGGGATGTAGCTTCTTTTCTCTGTGGAGGAAAGCTATTATTCCAAAGAGAAGATCAGGGATTACAACAAGCTCGCCGGCAAAAAACGGATATGAGCAAGGTAAAAACCAGCCGTCAGGGATTGCCTCAGGGTGTGTCAGCTAATCAAGGCAATAGCAAGCCCCAAACCGTCGTCCGAACAGAACGAAAAGTAGGGCGTAATGATCCTTGCCCTTGTGGAAGTGGCAAAAAATACAAGAAATGCCACGGGAAATAATAATGTAAACTTTATTATAAAAAATTTTATTGACAAAGCAGATTGGACATAAAAATCCAATCTGCTTTTTTAATTTATTGATAATCAAATGGCAATACTGAATTAAAAATAAATATTTCACACATACAATAAATCTAAACTATGTTAAAATAAAAACCTCTCCCCTATTATCCTTTTTATTTGTCTTACCTTGCATCCCAGCCTCCTAACACTAACCCAAAAACTCAACCCCCTTTAATTATTTGAGCACACCCATTTTTATTTTTTGATTAAAAAACAATTGAAAAACATGGAACTCGAAAGAGTTATTGATCTTACTATCCTTACGCCCGAATGCACGCTGGTGGACATAAAAAAAATGTGCCAGGAAGCTGTCGAAAATCAATTCTATGCGGTTTGTGTACCTCCCTATTATGTGAAGGATGCTGATCGGATTTTAAAAAATGAAGCCATAAAAGTCGTTACCGTCGTGGGCTTTCCTATGGGTTACTCCGCTATACCTTCTAAAGTAGAAGAAGTAAAAAGAGCCATTGATGAAGGCGCTGATGAAATTGATTTTGTTGTAAATTTATGTGCAGTCAAGAATGGAGACTGGACTTATATCTCTAATGAAATCAATAGTATAACAGGGGCCACACATCTAAAAGGTAAAATCCTGAAAGTAATAATAGAGATGGAATTACTTACAGAAGAAGAAATCGTCAAAATTTGTGAAATTTGTAATGAACAGGCGGTGGACTTCGTTAAAAATTCCACTGGACTGAATACTCCCGAAATTTCACCTGAAATTGTAAAAAAGCTACGGCAATACTTGAATGATTCTATTAAAATAAAAACCTGTGGAGTCATCAAAAACCGAAAGCATGCCATGGGTTTGATAGAAGCAGGGGCTAATCGAATAGGTTGTACCGATAGTTTAAACATTTTAAAATAACCATCAAATGAAATATACCCTCCTACTAATTATTTCAATTTTTTGCCTAACATCCGGGTATGCTCAAACCTATAACGAAGAGCCACGCATTACTCAGATGGTCTCTGCGCACATACAATCCAATCGGGCCAAAATGGAAATGCCGGGCTGGAGGGTACAAATCATTGCTACCCGGGATAGGGCTAAGGTGGAAAAAGTTAGGATGGAATTTATGAGTCGCTTCCCCGACATTCAATCGGATTGGGAATATACCGAGCCTTATTACAAACTACGGGCCGGGGCTTTTCAATCCAAACTAGATGCCGCCCGACTGTTGAATACGATAAAAGAAGAATACCCAAGTGCCTACCTGACCAAGGCGAAGAAAATTCCGACCCGAAATTTTATTTACGGTTATTAATCCAAAAATCTGGCTCTCAATTCTGGCGTGGGAACCATACAGGACTCCTTTTGCCCAAACCAATTGTAGCGGTTACGGGCTATGATGGCATAAACGGCATCCCGAATGCCCTTTGGTATCCATTTAAAAATTTTAAATACTGACCATACACCTCCTAAACTTCCGTAGAGTAAAATCGCCGCATCTGATTTTGTATACAGTTCTCCATTTTTTATTAAAACAAAGGAATCAAAATCTTTGGTAGGCAAGTTATAGTATTTTAGAATCTGTTGGCCGGCATCAGATTGCAGAGAAGAAAATAAAAACTGTCCGGTCTTATCCCGTTTTATCACAAACTGTACCACGCCATTGCACAAATTGCAAACACCGTCAAAGAGAACAACGGGCTTCACCGGCAGTTTTATTCCTGCTTTTTTCATCCTATTTTTTCTATGTCAAATCCTGCTTCGGCTACTACTTCAATTATTTTTTCAGAAGAAACATTTTGAGTTTCTACGGTCAATATTTTTTCCGGCACATCTGTATCGACATTCCAGGATATACCTTCTACTTCATTTAAAAAACCAGATACGGAGCGAATACATCCTCCGCAATTAATATTTGTCTTGAATTTATGTGTCATGTGCGTGTTTTTTATAAAATTAAAAACAATTCGAGGTTAAAGAAAGTTTGAAAACAAAAAACGGATTGCGGGAAATCCTGCAATCCGTTTTTGATATTATAAATAAAAAATAATTTTATTTAAATACAACTTTTTGATTTACAATGCCATCCTTGAAGCGAATCTGAGCAACGTAAACACCGCTAGCTAATTTATTTCGTTTCATTTCAAACTGAGGAGCATCAATATGTGTATGCGCTTTTACTAATCTTCCCTGAAGATCGTACACATAAACATCCTGAATATTCATCTCTGTAGCCTGGAAAGTAACGTAATCAGATGCTGGATTAGGAGCAGTCGTTAAACCAGCTTCTACTGCATCGATTTCGCGAGTGCTTACAAAATCGCCAAGGTTACAACCCAAGTCTAAAGCAAAACATGCTCTTGGAGTAAAGTATCCAACAATGGTATCAATATAACGGCCTGCTTTTTCAGCAGACATATCAGGATTTGTTAAAATACCATTGGCATGATTAGGATTAGTGGCCGGATCCCAGAAATCCCATGGAGAGCTGTCTCCTACTTGTGGGTTGGTTCCGATTACTGGATATAGTCCATCAAAGCCATTATTTTTCATATTGGCATTCATAGTATAATCATCCAGATAAGGGGCATTGGCAAATACGTCGTTATTTCCCCACTGAGCCTGAAGCATTTGAACGAGGAAAGAACCTTGAACCTCTACAACTGCCAAAGGTGGATTTACTGGTACGATAACTGTTCCCTCAGCATAAGGGGCAAATGGATCATAAGGCGCCTGGAAAGAAATCATAGGCATATCTCCCGGATCTAACCAGGAAGTGTCTCCTAATGCTCCACCCATGTTGACATTTAAGTTATAATCAGAAGAGAAACCGACGTGATTTGGATAACATAAGGTATCTCCATCTAGTGGATTTACCCCTACAGATGTACCAAAAACATCACCATTCACTTGCTCAATAACCATTGGCAATGGATTTCCATTTTGATCTTGAGTAATAAATTTAGGCAATAATACCTTGTTGTAATCATCCAAAGTAGCCGCAGCCAAGCTGATGTAACCACCAGTTCCCTGTCCCCAAAGAACAATCTTATTTGGGTCGATTCCATAACTGTTGTTATTCTCTGCTACATCCTTACGGAAATAACGGATAGCTGTTCTTGCATCCTGCACACCACGGTAAGCAGCATTGATCAAACCAAAGACTCTTTCGTCCTGTGTGGTTGCTAATGGATTCCAGCCTTTTCGGTAGTCGATGGAAGCAACGACATAACCCATTTTGGCCAGTCTTTCACAGATCTCAACCGCAGTCATATCTGATTTTGTCCCACTAGGACTTCCATTATCCGGGTGAGGAAGGAAGTTTCCTGTATGTGCATAAATGATCAATGGGCGAGAAGTTTCCATATCTCCTTGTGGCGTATATACATCCATTAGAAGTTGCTCTGGAATTGCTTCTCCGGCTACCGGATAATATAATACGGTTGCATTGACACCATAAATAACATCCTGCTGCACAGAAGTGTTAGAAAATAATTCTGTTGTATAACGCTGGGCATTTGTTTGAGTTAATGCTAAGCAAAACAGAAAAATTAAAATGTTTAACTTTTTCATAAAAAAAGAATTTTGTTTCAAAATTTAGTCAGTTATTAAAATAGGAATATTAATTTTTTTTGTTTTCGTATAATACAGAAAAGTAAGCCAGACGACCAATTCTGGGTCCGCCATACGTTTCAAAATGTAAATTATTCAAAATATTGGAGGCTCCTAACTTAAAGGTAAGACCAATACTTTCCAATTTATAGTTGATTTGGGCATCCAGTAAATCATACGATGGAATAAATCCGGTAAACTGTGGCGACCCTTCAAAAAGGAACCCTTCCACCCATTTGTAATTGATATTAAAACCCCAGTTCTTCAGGTGCAATCCTCCTAATTTAGATTCAATATTTCTGCCGGAAATTCCAATATTAAACTTATGTGTCGGCGTATTGAACGCTGGTATAATTGGATCATCCAGTTGTGAATTCAATCTGTTAAAAGAGTAATTACCCATCACCTGGAATTTTTTTGCAAAATAATAATTTAGGCCCATATTAAAGCCCTGAGTAGTTACTCTGTTTAGGGAGTTGGCTGCATATCGATATACTGTTAATTCATCAGGAAGATTCGTTGACGGGCTAAATGTGGCATCAATTCCAATATTATACCCAATAAAATCATCATATATACTATAATAGTAACCTATGTCTGTATACAAAGAATTAAACAAGGTCGTTCTAAATCCTAACTCTGCTGTTTTTACTTTTTCAGGTTGAATAGGATCTATATCAAAAAACCTAAGGAAAGATGGATCGACTTGTCCTGACTCATTAGATAAATAATCTACAAAAGATTCTACAGTGATTAAACTATCTGCCCCATTGAGATTACCTGCCAAAACTGCCGGTCCTACATTAAAGTTTAAATACTGATCAGATAAAGTTGGGTTTCGGACGGCCGAGGAGAAAGAAGCTCTGATATAAGTATTTGGTTTTGGGGAATAAACAACGGAGGCCGCTGGTGTAGAAACAAAATTAAAATTTTGATTTTTATCTACCCGAACCGTAGCGCTCAGTTTTAACTTTCCATCCAAAAAATCTCGCCCCGTACCAACATAAGCTCCATATTCAAAATTACTTATCGTTGTTCCAGCCGTATCGATCATGATCGTTCCGTCAGTTTCCGGACGATATAAACGAGTATTGGCTCCTACTGTAATGTGTTTTAAAAAGGTAGGAGTAAATTTATATTCACCGTGTACATGATATAGTTTTGATTTATCGTAGAATAAAGTTCCGTTTTCTTCCTTATTTGATTTCAGGGAGGTAATCCGATCAAATTCTTGCTGGAAACGGTCAGAGCCAGGTCTGAAAAATTCAAGTGTTTCTGGTTCACTCTCCATATTTGCTGCTGCTGCTGCTTCAGCATGCCATTCGGTTAGCAAGTCATTATTATCAATCAACCATTGATCTGCAGCTTCCTGATCAAATGTGAACATATTCGTTTGCGGGTCAAAAACTAATTCTGGATAACCCAACCCGATTACCTGATTCGCAAAGTTATTTTTCCAGTAGGTTCTGTAATCCAAC
>JAHDCK010000102.1 GCA_020629915.1 Saprospiraceae bacterium | reverse complement strand
TAATACCAAACCAATAAACATAAAACATATATGATTTGTCATCTCGAACGAAGTGAGAGATCTTGTCTAAACGCAAAGGATGGCCCCTACGTTTTACTTCTGGGATTTCCTAGGAATCAGATTTCCATTTTTAGACGAGATTCCTCACTTCGTTCGGAATGACAACTCTATTTTTTAACTAAGCGTTGTGCCCTGTAACCGTCAGGTGGGACACCTGACGGGAAAAACGTTTTCGTGTCAGGTGTCCCACCTGACACCAGCAACGCGCCCGATTTATTTTCGGCGGTTAATTATTTAATCTCATTAAGCCTGCGATACAATTACGAAATTATTTATTACACCGTGTATTTACTTTGACTAGAATAGAAATTGGTAAAATATTGAACCATCACATCATTGCAAATAACACCCAACAGCCTTTGTTTTTTTCACTTTAATTTCTTCTCCGGAGACAATGGCTTTTAATGCATCTTTAAGAAAATGTTCAGTAATTATTTGCCGTTTTTTCCCCAGCGCAAAGAACCAATTATCGATCATTCCCTTATATACTATTTTTTTATTTTGTATAACAAATACTTCAGGAGAAATCGTAGCTCCTAGCATTTCCTTTAGACTATTTTTTTCATCTTTCAATAAAGTGAAATTAATTTTATATTTTTTAGTAAAGTTTAAAGCAGAGGATTTGTTTCCTAAGTCTCCATTAAATATTCCATAAAATGAAAAGTTATAAGATTTAAATTCTGCCTGGAACTGATTCAGTGTTCGGGTATATTTTTGAGCGATAGGACATTCCGGGGAAAGAAAAATAATAACCGTTGCGGAATCGTTTTCTAATTGTTTTAAAGGAAAATCCATTCCATCCATAGAAGACAATTCAATATCATATAACTGTTCTAATGAATAGATATTTTCGTTATGTCCACACGAATATAACAATAAAACCAATATTAAAATTCTAATATTCATCCAATGCTTGATTTTCGTCCCCAGTCTTGTAATCCAGATATTCTAATCCCAAAATCAACATTTCATCCAGGGAGCTGCTGCCCCAGCGCACATCCACCGGCGGCAACACGGGATTAAAAGGATTAGAAGCCCGATTATCAAATGTACCTTCCATATATATATTTGATGCTTTTGGGATATGGATTAGCTGTTTTAAAAAATAAGCATTTTGCCAGTTAAAATCCCAGTTGTTTATTTTTACGAGGGGGATTGTTTTTCCTTGTGGTGTTTCGGCATACGCCTCAAATTTTTTCCCGCGAAAGTGCATGTGTGGCCAAATTGCAATCAGGGAAATATCCTCCGGGATGGTTTTTTGTGCATGAAAATATTTAGTTTGATTGGCCTTGATCAAAAATTCTCCATTAGTGATGTGTCGCATATTCACCGTTTGCCCTTTTATAGCTCTTGGCTTTTTCCCTTTTGAAAAATATAAATCCAAACAGGATAAATCTTCCGTCTCATAAGGCACAGGTGCGTAGTGAATATTAAATATAACATAAGAATTTTTATATACTTTTTTACCAGTTCCATCGGGATATTTTACAGGCCCTTCACCTCCTGGCAAATACCCCGTTAGGATGCCATTAGCCCGCAATCGCATTTCACTAAACGTATTAAAACCATACTCCGGCGTTTTCTGATCGATGGCATAGGCACGCCCGCTGGAATCCACCAGCACCTGGGCATGATGCACCACAGAAATATTCCCTGGCCGAAACTCCATGGATTGAACAAAACGATCTTTCTCCAAATTTACGGGAATCACAAAGGTTTGGTAAGCATCTTTATTATTGCCTTTTATTATAAAAGATTCTTCCATGCATATAGTGAGATCAGGTTTCCGTTGAAGGGTATCCGAAGGCAAAAAGTCATCCGCATTTTTTTTGAGATGCTCCGGTCCTTCCGGAAATCCTTGTTCAACCCAATAACCTATAAGATCAATTTCATCCTTGGATAAGGCTCTTTCATATAAATAAGATTGATAATATGGATCAGCGCTCCACGGGGGCATATACCTCGATGCTGTGACTTCCTTTATCATTTTTGCATAGTCTGCTACTTCGGAATAATTCGTAAAAGCGAAAGGTGCAATCCCTCCTTTTTTGTGGCAGGATTGGCATTTGGTATAAACGATAGGGGCGATATCTTCGTTAAAATTTACAGATGGAGGGGAGTCACAACTATAAGCAACTAATAAAAATATAATTATTAAAACACGATAAATCATATATTCCTAAAAATCAAAAATCATTTTTGTTTAAATAAAAGTCTCCCAGAAAAAGGGCGTCCATACCCGAGTTGAAAAAACAACGAATCGCATCTTCCGGTGAGCGAACCATTGGCTCACCCATCACATTAAAAGAAGTATTTAATAGGACAGATTCTCCTGTTCGTTTTTCAAATTCACAGATCAGATTCCAAAATTTTTCATTGTCTTTCTTTCGGACCATCTGCGGACGAACCGTTCCATCCAGATGAACCACTGCCGGGATTTTATCCCACATTTCTTCTTTTGCATCGAAAGAAGTCAACATAAAAAATTCATCCCGACTATCTTTTAAATATTTGTCTTTGCTCTCATGCGTCATCGAAGGACAAAACGGGCGAAAGCTTTCCCTGAATTTCACATAACTATTTAAAATATCCTTATTTTCTTTCTTTAAAGGACTCATTAATATAGAGCGATTGCCCAACGCACGGGGACCGCTTTCCATTCGTCCCTGAAACCAGCCTACAATTTTATTTTCTGCCAAAAGTTCCGCTGCTTTTTTAGAAGGGTTGTTTATTTTTGTATATTTTAATTTTCTAATATCTAAAATAGTTTGTATTTCTTCGGTGGAATATTCTGATCCTAAAAAAACATTTTCCAATACCACCCCGTTAAATTTTGCCTCTTGGTAATATCCCCATAAAGCTGCCCCGACTGCTAAACCTGCATCGCCGGGATTGGGGTAAATATATTGTTTTTCAAGATTAAGTTCTTTTCTGTTATTCCAGATTTTCTGGTTGAGTTTTACATTCAAAAAAACGCCTCCGGCAAAACATATTTTCCTAATTCCTGTTTTTTCTATATAATTTTTAACTAAATTTAAAATCACTTCCTCCAGTTTTCGCTGGGCTTCGGCAGCTATGTTTTCCCGGCCATATTTTTTAGCCAGCTCTGCTACTTCCACTGCTTCCTTAAAATGAAAATGCTTTGCACCCCGATCCGGCCAAAAGTAACCTTCATTGATCTCCGAGGATTTGACCAGCTCCGTTTTTTCAAATGCCGGGAACAATTTATCTAACACTCCTTTACATATATTAAAATCTCCATAAGGAGCCAGGCCCATTACTTTTCCTTCTCCGTCGCCATGTATCCAACCCAGCCCTTCCGTTACAATACTATACGCCCAACCGATCGCCGCCTCTTTATAATATTTTTTTAATAATATAATCGCATTATTTTTTGCCAACCAGATAGCCGTACAGGTTTGATCTCCTGCTCCGTCAATGGTAAAAATTAAATGCTTTTCGGTTTTCGGTTGAGTGTAGTAAGCACAAGCTGCATGAGCCAAATGATGATCGAAACAATTAATTTTATTTTTATTATATAAATTAAAATCAGGAAAATAAATCGGTTGTTTAACCCGCTCCCCGGTAAAGGTCATATTGAATAACTTCTCCGAAATCACCCGTGTGGCCTTTTGCTTAAAATTTTCTTTCCCTTCAATTCCAAATAACGTTTTCAAACCCTGAGGCATCTCCGACGAGGCGATACAAATTTTATCCACTTCCCGAATATCCGTCACCCCCGCTTTTTCCAAACAAAATGCGATAGATTGCAAAGGCGTATTGGTATTATGTTTTACCCGGGTAAACCGCTCCTCGGAAATATCCGCCAGGATTTTCCCATCCCGGAGGATGGCTGCTCCCGAATCATGCCCTTCGTGTATGCCCAATACCAGCATAAATTTTGTTTAATCTTTTTGTTTCTTACTTACTCCTTCTAAAAACCATTAATTTAGTATAAATTATGATTAGAATCACCATTCACTATTAAACATTATCACGAGAAATTGATTATGTCCAAACTGTAATTTTTAAAATATCCTGCGTTATTTCCCTCAACTGTAGCTCCGGCTACGCCTTTCGGAAAATGCCTTGCCTATTTTTAAAATTACAATTTGTCCTTCATAAAAAACTTCTCGTGATAATGTTTATTGTAACTTTTTTGCATGAAATATTTAAAAACACTTTTTTATAAAGATGATCCCGGTTTTATTCCGCACTTCAGGGCAATCTTGACCGAATATAAAGTCGTCCATCTCAAAAATGTTCCTCCCGATACAGATTTGATGAATTTTTATACAAATTTTATTCAATCTTCCGGGCAACTGATCCGAAGAGGGGAAGATTTTAAAGATAAAAAATTTGTGCCGGATCAGTGGCTGGATGTTCGTTACGATCCCAACCAGGCCAATACTTATCGCCACAGCAACACGCCTCAGCCCCTGCACACCGATGGTGCGTATATTGTCGATTTTGATTTTGAAATTGTGTTTTTATTCTGCACCCAACGTGCTACTCATGGAGGAGCCACTACATTTATAGATGCTAATTTTTTATACGAATTATTAAAATTATATAACCCGGATTTATTAGAACTATTAAAAAAAGAAGTGGTTGCCTTCAGCAAAGGAACCTTCGGAGCCAAAAATTCTAAAATTATTGATCGGGATGAAAAAGGCTTTTTAATCAATTGGAATCAATACCGGATTTCGGAAAGTAATTCCCCGGAGGTAAAAGAAATGGCAAATCGCTTCCGGAATTTTTTACAGGATCGAGTATGGGCATCGGGTTTATTGACGCCCGTTTTATTAGAAAAAGGAGAAGCTGTTTTTTTTCATGATCAAAGAGTGCTTCATGCCCGAAATGCTTTCTTTGGTGATCGTTGTTTGATTAAAGGAGCTATGAATTTTTAATTCTTTTAAATGATTAATGTTACAAAAACCTGGCTTCCTTCGCTTGAGGATTACCAAAAAATTCTGGGAGAAATCTGGGACTCTGGTTGGGTAACTTCCAACGGAAAACTGAACCAAAAACTCCGGCAACAACTCTGCGATTTTTTTGATACAACCTACCTTCAATTAGTGAGTAGCGGAACTATCGGACTGGAAGTGGCAATGCACGCTCTGGATCTTTCCGGTGAGATCATCACTACACCTTTTAGTTTTGTAGCGACGACTTCGGCTATAAAATGGATTGGGTTGGAACCCGTTTTTGTGGATATTGATCCGAATACTTTTAATATCGATCCGAATAAAATAGAAGCGGTGATCACCCCTCGTACCTCAGCCATTTTAGCAACGCATATTTTCGGGAATCCCTGCCAGATTGAAAAAATTCAAGCTATTGCAGACAAGCATCAATTAAAAGTCATTTATGATGCGGCGCCGTCCTTTGGCGTTCTATATAAAAATCAACCTTTGATAAGTTTTGGGGATATTGCTGTTTTGAGTACACATGCAACTAAAGTATTTCACACAGCAGAAGGAGGAATAGTGGTCAGTAAAAATGAAGCGATTAATAATAAAATATCATATAGTATCAATTTTGGTTTAAAAGGAGGAGATCGGGGATTTCATGGATTAGGAATCAATGGTAAAATGAGTGAGTTACATGCAGCAATAGGTTTATGTGTTTTTCCCAAGGTGAAGGAACTGATAGAAAAACGAAAAACCCTAACAGAAAAATACGATTCGTTTCTAAGAAAAGAAACAACTTTCAATCACCAAAAAATTCATCCTGATTGTCAATACAATTATGCATACTATCCCCTTGTATTTCAGAATGAAAAAACACTAATTAAAATAAAAAACATATTAAATGAACATCAGATTTTTCCGCGACGATACTTTTATCCGTCATTAACAAATTTAAATTATATACAAAAACAACAAATGCCAGTAGCAGAAGATTTAGCTACAAAGATTTTGTGTCTACCGTTGGGGTATGATTTAAAATTGGAGCAAGTTGCGTTTATTTCAAAATTAATTTTAAATAATATATAAAACAATGTTGATCGTAGGAGCCGGAGCTTGTGCCAGGGATTTGCTTGCCATGCTGGAAATGAATGGGGCAGGGGAGGACTTTGTATTTTACGATGACTTCACGCCAAATCAGGTTGATTTTTTATATAAAAAATATACCATTTTAAAAAACAAAACGCACGCTAAGAATTATTTTAATAAAAATAAAAAATATGCGGTAGCGATAGGAAAACCGAATCTGAGGTATGAAATGATGCAGCAATTTGATGCCCTTGGCGGCGAATTCATTTCTCTGATTTCCAGGGATGCTCAAATTGGTTTGCACAGTACAATCTCCGACCGTGGCGTGATCATCATGCACGGAAATATCATCACCAATGAGGTCAGCATAGGCGAAGGCAGTCTGATCAATATGCGTTGTACCCTTGGTCATTTTTGTAAAATTGGGCGATATTGTGTACTGGCTCCGGGCGTGTTTGCCTCGACTTCCTCCATCGGAGATTTTTCATTATTAGGCATAGGCGTGATTGTAAAACCGGAAGTCAATATTGGAAAAAATGTAATCGTGGGAGCAGGAGCCGTAGTGACCAGGGATGTCCCGGACAACTGGATCGTCGCCGGAAATCCGGCTGTAAAAATAGGAGAGCAGGAGCCTGTAAAGCAGTAGATAAATACAGCGCCCGCTCCGGGGTCGGCAAAAAATGACCGCAGAGCGGTCACAGTACGTTAGTATGTTAAATCGAAATGTTTTTCGACCGCAGAGCGGTCGCAGTATTTTTTCACATAATGTTTATTTAAATCTGAAAAAGAAATCCAACATAAAATTAAGCGTCGCTGTCCTTTGCTACAATCACGCGCCTTTCCTCAAAAAAGCACTGGAAAGTGTTCTAATGCAGGAGGTGGATTTTCGGATGGAAATAATCATCGGCGATGACGCTTCCACGGATGGTTCTCAAAAAATTTTAGAGGAAATTAAAACCCGGCACCCCGATAAAATCCAACTGATTTTGAAAGAAAAAAACGAAGGCGTTTTTAAAAATATCATGAGTGTTTTGGAAGCCTGCTCCGGGGAATATATCGCCCTTTTGGAAACAGATGACTATTGGACACATCCGCAAAAACTGGCTAAGCAAGTGGCCTTTCTGGATCAGAATCCGGACTACACGGGTTGCTTTCACAATGCTCAGTTGGAATGGCTTTCTACTCCGAATAATCTCCCTAATTCCTATATGAAAAATTTTAAAACGACTTCAGAAGTTCAAAATTATCCTTCGGAGTTTCACCCCCATCATTTGATGAAAGGTATTTTTATTACGACGGCAACTTTGGTTTTTAGAAAAAGAAATTATATAAAAGAATTGAATCTATTATCCGACATCAATCATTTGTTAGCTTGGGCGATGACTTTCTTTTTTATAAAAAAAGATAAAAACACCGGAGGAAAATTTAAATATATCAATGAAGTTTGGTCGGTTTATGTCAAGCAGGATCAGAGCCTGACCTTTCAGAAACCCGGAAGTGTTTTTTCAAAAATAGGCATCAGCGTTCTGCAATTATTATTAAAAGATCCATTTTATAAATATTATAAATCTGAAATTTATCGAGGCCTCATGTTGCAAACTGAAATTCATTTTGCTAACTCAAAAGCCGAAAACGCCTCCGGACTGAAACAAACCGCATGGAAATTTTTGAAATACGGAGTTTGCTTTGTTTATTATCGCTTTAGGCAATTTTGGAAAGAAAAATCAGATTAATTTTATTTGAAAACACTAAAAGACATATATCAATACCGGGAATTATTATTAAGCACAGCCCTGCGAAGTTTAAAAATTCGCTTTGCCCGGACGCTGCTTGGGTTACTTTGGATCATTCTTCAGCCTTTATTATATTTAGCTATTTTTATATTATTATTTCAACAATTTTTAAAAATAGAAACAGGTGCAGTTCCCTATCCCTTATTTGCCCTAACAGGCATGGCCGCCTGGAATTTTTTCTCCTTTCAGGTGCTGCACGGGTCAGCAGCTTTAATCGAATTTCAATCCATTATTACCAAAATTTACTTCCCAAAAATCATCCTCCATTTATCTAAAACCATTATTGCTACCGTTGATTTTATTATATTATTATTTTTTTGTTTTATCTTGATGGTTTGGTATGATGCGCCCTTATCCATCCGCCTGATTTTCCTTCCCCTATTTTTCACCATTGGAATATTTACGGCGCTGACGATTTCGCTAACAGTGAGTATCCTTACCGTTCGATTCCGGGATTTACAATTGATGTTGCAATACTTTTTAAACCTCTTTTTGTGGATCACACCAGTCGCTTATCCTTCTACGATTATTCCCGAAAACTGGCAGTGGTTGTATTTTTGTAATCCGGTTGCGGGTTTTGTGGATGGGATTCGCTGGTGCATTTTGGGGATGGAAACGGAGTGGATTTATTTTATACCGTCATTTATGATTACCTTTCTATTGTTCCTCGGCAGTTTTTATTATTTTAGAAAAAATGAAATTGAAATCACAGATTATATTTAAAATTTTCTTATGAAATTTATTTTTAAAATAAAAAACACTATTTTTATACTTATAATTTCTATTTCTATAAATGGGCAAAACCTTCCCCTTGATTTTGATGACTTACCGATTGTAAAAGTCGAAACCATCAATGCTGATCCAAGCCTGAATCCCTACGTTCTTTTCTCACAAAGGGACTTTCGGCAAAACGCAGGAGGGGAATCCATCTACGCCTCCGGTCTTTTAATTTCAGATCTCAATTACCCCGATTATCCTTTCCTGTTTAAGCAATTCAAAATCATTCCGGAATGTGGGGTTTCCTGCTCGCGGCTGAGCAATCCACAAGTTTACACCACGCCCACTGGGCCGCAGCTGGGCATTGCCGTGTCCAGAGGATATGTAGAAAACGGAACCATTATAGAGGAGTTTAGAGGCTTTATTTTATATGATGAGAATTTAAATCCGATAGATTCTCTCAGTGCGCCGGAAATTGATTTGCACGATTTGGCAATTCATCCCCTTACGGGAAATAAATTGTATGGCGTCACCTACATCGACACCTTATTGTTTCCTTCCGGACTCACCGGATTTCCAACTGACAGTTTGTTTCCCGTAGAAGCCATTCGGATTATCGAAGAAAGTCCTGCAGGGGATACCTTATTATTATGGAATGCCTCTGAGGAACTCCAGCCTAAGGATATGCGCTGGGGACAGGTCAATCCCTCCGGGCCTATCATTGATTGGGATCACTGGAACTCGGCGCACTATGATGCAGACGATAATATAATACTGTCTCATCGTCATATTGGTTTAGTTAAAATTTATCGGCCAAGCCCAACTCATCCCAATGGAAGTACCATTATTTTTTCTGGTAAAAATAATGCCTTCAATCAACCCGCACCACAACGCACCTTGTTCCAACACGATTTTTATCACTTTTCAGATGGCCTTTATTATGTGTTTAGCAATGGCAACTGGGGCAGTCCAGGTGGGGGAAACAAAAAACCAGCCACCGGATTTGTGTATGACATCAATTGGGCGGATTCTACCTATTCTACTGTTCAGCAGTTTCGGCCTTATGGAGATACCCTGCAAAGCATCGGCATGGGCAATTGGCATAGAAATGAAGATGGTTCCCATATATTTAATTTAGGTGCGTATCAAAATATGCCAGGCATGCCTTTTGAAGATCAACCACTGGCTTATTATGTAGATGCTAATGACAATGTACGGTATGAGTTTTCCTTTGAGGAGGGATTTATTTTTTCCTATCGGTTTCAGAGTTTTGATACAACACTTTTTAATATACAAAGACCCCAAATACAGTGTTCAGAAGAAAATGATGAAATTATTTTAAGCACTTCCGAATCCTATGGGCAGTATCTCTGGTCTACCGGAGAAACGACCTCAACTATTACCGTTCAAAACGAAGGTACTTATTTCGTTCGGGTAGCCCTGAATGATCATTTTGGATCTTCCTCCCTGCCCCTTCAAATTGATGCGGACTTCAATTGTACTTTGGTAAATGCTCATTCTAATAAAAGTAAAAAAGATATACAAATTTCCCCTAATCCATCTGATGGGCAAGTGCATTTTTCTAATATTGAAAACAATTCGCATATTACAATTTTCAATGAGTTAGGGCAGAATGTTTTTGAAAAAGAATTTTTGTTTAATTATAATAAAAATTTAACTATAAATTTACAAGAACCTCCCGGCTTGTATTTTATAAAAATACAAAATCGGGAGTCAGGGAATATTCAAACCAAAAAGATAATATTGTTTTAAATAGAATGTCAAAACCAGTAGTTCGGATTCAAAACTTGTCTAAGCGTTTCTTCCTGCAAAAGCAGGGGGGGCATGCCCTAAGTGTAGCGATAACCGATCGCATCAGGCAGGTTTTATTTTCTAATGAAAAAGGAGCGAAGGAGTTTTGGGCATTAAAAAATATTTCTTTTGATATTTCCCCTGGAGAAATTGTCAGCCTGATTGGTAATAACGGATCGGGAAAAAGCACTTTACTAAAAATTATTGCGAAGGTGATGAAGGCCACTTCGGGCAGTGTGGAGGTGAAGGGAACCCTGCGTGCCTTGCTGGAAGTCGGCACCGGATTTCACCACGAATTATCCGGCCGGGAAAATATTTTTTTCAATAGTACGCTGCTTGGGGTGAGTCGGGCCGATACCAAAAAACACCTGGATGCCATTATTGATTTTAGCGGAGTAGAAGAATATATAGATATTCCAATAAAGTATTATTCCAGTGGGATGAAGGTGCGTTTGGGCTTTGCGATAGCCACCCAGTTTCACCCGGATGTTTTGATTTTGGATGAAGTTTTGACAGTAGGGGATATCGGGTTTCGGCAAAAATCCCTGGAGCGCATCGAGTCCATCACCCAAAATTTTGGAACGACGACCTTATTTGTAAGTCATAATTTATCCACGGTGCAAAGTCTTTGTGATAAGGCGATTTGGTTGCAGGATGGGCAGATGCAAACTTTCGGTGAAATAGATGATGTGCTGGAAAGTTACAAGGAGGAAGTGCTTCTTCAAACCCAAAAAAAATTAGTTGGGGCCAAAAATTTTGGCAAGGGCATTGTCCGAAAATGGTCGCCCGATGATCCCGAAGCCGGGAATGATTTTATTCGGCTGCATCGGGTCAAAGTTTCAAATACTGACACCAAAGAAGAAGATAATTTAATATACTTAAAAAAACCTATTAAAATAGAAGTTGAATTTGACAATAAAAATCCCAAAGATCGGATGGATATTACCTTTCAGTTTATCAGTGGACTGAATGAAATTTTCATGGTGTCGAGTACGGCTTTTGAGGAAAGCATGGAAGCAAAATTTGGTACCGGGCGATGGGTGGCTTCCTGTACGATTCCCGCCTGGTTTTTTAATAGTGGAATCATTTATATAGATGTTTTATTTCATAAAAATAAAACCAACAAAGCCATTTTCAGAAAAAACAAAGTGCTGTCTTTTCCCGTCGTCCCTGATCCGGTAGAATTTGGCATCCTGCACCGGAGAACGAAAGGAGCCGTACGGCCGGTTTTGGAGTGGGAGGTGAGGGGAGTAGATAGCAAACTGAAGACTGATTAAATTTATATGAAAAATATAGCTTTGAAATATTATTCTCTGCGATTCATTGCATTTGGAATTGATCTGAATATTTCAGCCCTTTTTGGTGGGGGCGTATCCTTAATTGATTATTTTATTAATATATTTAATTTTAATGCAATAGGGATTATTACTATGGTTTTTTTCTTCTGTAAGGATTTATTTTTTCTAAATGGTTCGATAGGTAAAAAGATAACAGGATTAAAAATTGTTCCTTCAAATGACCAGTATAAGTTTTACAGATTCCGAAAATTTTCCAGGAATTTTTCTTTAATAATCTATCCAATAGAAGGCCTTTTTGTTTTATTCAATAAAGGAAACAGACTTGGAGATATTTTTTGTTTTACAAGAGTAGAAAATTTGTAATTGTATCCTTCAAAGGATAAAAATCAAGCCAATTTAATAGTTATTTAACATAAATATTATTATAAGTCTTAAAACATACTTTCCAAACCACTCAAAAAATAACTTCCCTGTTATATCTTTGCCCGAAAATTTTGAAACCATGAAAAAATATAAAACGGGTATATCGCTTTCCGGAGGTGGCGCAAGAGGATGGGCGCACGTAGGTGTATTGAAAGCATTAGAGGAACACGCGGTGTTTCCGGAAATCATTGGTGGCTGTAGTGCCGGAAGTATTGTGGGTGTTCTTTATGCCGCCGGATATCGACCTGATGCAATAAAAGATATAATACAGGAACACAATCTCCTGCGGATTGTCCGGCCGGGATTGCTCAATATAAGTATCGCTTCACTAGGCGTTTTAAAAGAAAAATTAAAAGAATATGTAAAAACCAATTCTTTTGAAGAACTTGAAAAACCCCTTTTTATTAGTGTGACGAATCTCAATTCCGGCAAGGTAGAAATCCGAAACGATGGCCCTTTAACGGACATTGTTATTGCATCGGCTTCCATTCCTTTGTTGTTTAATCCGGTCACTATTGACAATCAACAATACGTGGACGGAGGCTTGCTCAACAATTTGCCGGTTGCTCCGCTGAGGCCGGTGTGCGAAAAATTAATCGGTGTCAATGTCATTTCTCACCACCATGAAAAGAATGAGGATTTGGATAATTTTTTGGAGATAGGATTTAGATGTCTGGATATTGCCGTTTATGCCAATTCTAAAATTAACCTCAAAAAATGTGATGTTGCTTTGGATATTTCGGATGGTTCCTATTCAATTTTTGATTTTCACAAAGCGGAAGAAATCATAAAATTTGGGTACGATTATGCTCTGAGAGCTATGCCGGATATTTTAAATGAATTAATTT
>JAHDCK010000101.1 GCA_020629915.1 Saprospiraceae bacterium | reverse complement strand
AACTTAGAATGTTTAAAACTGTCGTAATCATCCAAGTCCATATCACAAATATGATTCACTTCCCAAGGCTGATTTTCCAGCCATTGATAAAAAGATTGGGCATACGAATACAGCTCATAAGGCATTGGTCGAAGGAAAGAAACTTTCTCCGCTTTCCCCGGATTATTTGGTAATTCACTCTTATATAAACTTTTTCCACCCGTTGTTGTATAGGAATTTATCGTATTAGAAGGATAAACAACTGTTATAGGTTTTGGAGTACGGGATTTTACAATAAAAGGGAATTTTTTATTCCATAAATACAAGCCGGATGGAATATTCGGAATAGTAAATTGAAGCGAGGGTTCATACTGGAAACCATCTTCCCAGGGAGAAGGCCCCGGGATTTTTTTTGGAAAAATTTGAGCTTGCTCGGTAGTTATCTTTTTTTCGTTTACGGTATAAAGATATATTTTATCCTTGTGACTCACATTCCCGGAGATATAAACGGTTTGTCTTTCACCTGGAAAATAAGAAACCTTATCTGTGTACCCATCATGAATTTTCATATAATATTTTAAAGAAAATCCTGCTACAATCAGGAAAAGATTAAAACCAATTACCCGCAACCATTTTTTACTTCCCTTGTTTTTCTTTTCTTTGTTCAAAATTTTAATTTAAATGAGTCACCCAATTTTTACACCTTATACCTTAGGAGAAATAAAGTTACAAAACAAAATCATCATGGCACCGCTCACGCGTTGCCGGGCCATCAACGGTAACCAACCTAATGCGCTTATGGCAACCTATTACGGCCAGCGCGCCTCTGCCGGATTGATCATCGCCGAGGGAACTTCGCCTTCTCCTAATGGTCTGGGTTACACAAATATTCCTGGATTATATAATAAAAAACAAATGGAAGGCTGGAAGCAAACGACTCAGGCCGTCCACGAAAAAGGCGGAAAAATTTTCCTGCAAATGATGCACACCGGGCGGATAGCTCACTCGGATAATTTGCCGGAAGATGGAAAGGTTATCGGCCCTTCTGCCATCGCTCAGCCCGGAAGCATTTCTACTTATGAAAATGGCAAACAGCCTTACCCTGTTCCTGAAGCATTGACGCATGAAGGTGTTAAATATACGATTCAGGAATATGTAAATTCTGCAAAATTAGCCATCGAAGCCGGATTTGATGGAGTGGAAATTCACTCCGCTCATGGTTACCTCCCCAATCAGTTTATCAATACAGCCAGCAATCAACGGACAGATGAGTACGGTGGTACCATAGAAAACCGCTGTCGCTTCGTCCTAGAAATTGCCCAAAAAATGATCGCAGCTATCGGAGCTAACCAAACGGGGATTCGCATTTCACCATACAGCTATGCCGACACAAATGAAACAGAAGAGAATATAAATCAAAGTTATATTTATGTTGCGGATCAGCTTGATAAATTAAACATCGCATATATTCATTTATCTCACATGGGAGAGGCGGATGAGAGAAAGTTTGCCCTTTGGAAAGAGATAAGAAAACACTATTCCGGCACTTTGATTTTGTGCGGGGATTTTACATTAGAAACAGCAAAAAAATCTTTGGATGAAAATCAAGCAGACCTAATCGCTTTTGGCAGGGACTTTATCGCTAATCCGGATCTGGTTGAACGTTTTCAAAATGGTTATCCCCTGGCGGAGCGGAACCGGGAGGGTTGGTATGGAAATGGAGGAGAAGGATATACGAATTATAGTAGATATAGTTTAAACATGAACTGAGTTACATCCACTTCTTTTCGCTAAAACAAAAAAATCCCCGACAGAAAAACTGCCGGGGATTTAGTGAATATTTTATAATAATAATATTAATATCCGAAAACCTGTTCAAGTGACATCTCCTTCACATTCCCTAAAGATTTTAAATAATCCATATCCACACGCTCCTTATCTCCCAAAACAAGAATTGTAAAATTGCGATCCTTCACATGCGCCTGCTGGAAACTAACCAACTCTTTAGCAGATACATTTTTCATTTTCGCATATACATCCTCTCTAATATCTTTATCTAATCCACGCTTGGCAGCACGCTGCGATGTCCAGTAAATATTCGTATCATTGACCCGCTCGCTTTCTATTTTTTTCATGATAGAAGTTCTGGCCGCTTCGATTTGCTCTTCGGCTACCGGCATATCATTCACGATAGTTCGCACAGCCTGAATCGCCTCTTTCATTTTATCCGCTTGTGTACCTACATAAGACTGGAAGTAGTGCGACTGATCTTTCTCACTAGGAGAACCATAGTAAGAATAGGTAGAGTAAGCTAATGCTTTAGACTCCCGAATCTCCTGGAACATGATGGAAGACAATCCAAAACCAAAATAATTATTATATAATTCTCCCATAATGTATTCATCCGCATTGAATCCCTGGCTCCCCTTGGAAAGCATCAAAACTTCCGTCTGAACACTTGGGAAATTAACGAATACGACATTGTCCTTTTCAATATTTTGCTCTACATATTGTTTTTTGGTTGGAACATCTTTTAGCTTAGCAGGCACCTTGTGTAGCTTTGCCAATAAACCACCCACTTCTGCTTGTGATTTTGTTCCATAATAAAAAACTTTATGTTTGTAGCTAGTGAGTGACTTGATCATATCCGTCAGTTCAGAAGCTTTAAGTGCTTTAAGTTTAGCCTCCGACATTTTATCCGTAAACGGATTCATCGCACCGTAGCGAGCATAACTAACCATTCCTCTTCTCAGGATCGTGCGCTTGTCCTTCTTAGCATTTTCGCGTCCTTTTAGAATATCAGCGATGACACCTTTCAGTGCATTTTCATCCGGTTGTACATTAGCAAGGATATGCTCAAACAATTCAATTCCTTCTGCTAGTGATTCCTCTAATCCGCTCAATGTTACATAAGCCTGATCGTCTCCGGCAAAAACATCAAAGCTCAATCCGAGTTTGAAAAATTCCTTCTGCAATTCTTCCGCAGAGTATTTATCCGTTCCGAGGTAAGGCAGGTAAGTAATCGCAATCGGCAACTTCTTGTTGTGGAAGCGACCCATGTCCACGATATAATTTAAGCTAAACGTTTCGTTCTGGTTGTTTTTGATCGTTGCCAGTTCGAGTCCGTTTGGAAGATTTGTTTTTTTAATATCTTTTTTATAATCAATAAACTTTGGAGACAAACTGCTGGAGGCTTTCTTCTTCAAAAAACCATCCGTCCACTCAGAAGGCGTTTCTCTGTTTACCTGTACCGGAGTGATAGAAGGCTTTTCTACTTTCATCACATTTTTGTCTTCCCCTGTGTGCTTATACACAATCACATAGTTATCTTTCAAATGTTTTTTGGCAAAATCTATTACCTGTTGCTTTGTGATTTTACTCATATCATCATAGAGCTTATTGCGTTCTGCCCAGGTTTCACCCATGATAAATGCATCCGTCATGGCACTCACACGGCCCTGATTGGATTCGCCCATTTTCATATAAGATAGTTTTTTATCTTTTATAACGGCATCTAATAACCACTCGTCAAACTTTCCGGCTTTCAGGCTGGCAATTTCTCCCTGCATCAAATCTTCTACTTCTCTAAGGGATTGTCCCTTTCTTGCTTTTCCATACATACCAAAAACAAGATAATCCTCTAAGTGCCACATCCAGGCATCCGCTTCCAGTACTTTTTGTTTTTGTATCAAATTCAAATCCACTAACCCGGCTTGTTTGTTGTATAAAATTCCGGTGATCATATTCACCATCGCCAAATCTTCTGTATTAAAGCGATACGCAAAATCCACATACTCATCTTGCTGACCATACACATCCCGCTGAACGCGCTTGGTCAATTCTGGCTGTGGCTCAAACTTAAATTCAGGAATCGGTTGTGCTTTATACTCTCCAAAATACTTTTCAATTTTAGCCACCATTTCATCCGGATCAAAATCACCAGAAACGACAATCGCCATATTATTTGGATGATAATATTTATTAAAATATTCTTTAATTTTAACATGCGAAGGATTCTTTAAATGTTCTCCCTTTCCAATCGTAGATTGCAAGCCGTAAGGGTGACTTGGGAACAACTCCTGGCGAATGGCTTCGTTTCCTTTTCTCGTATCTCTGTCCTGACTGATATTAAATTCTTCATAAACCGCTTCCAATTCTGTATGGAATAAGCGCAATACAATTTCACCAAAACGCTCGGACTCGATTTGCAACCACTTGTCCAATTCGTTGGCTGGAATGTCATTGACGTAAACCGTTTGTTCTACATAAGTATAGGCATTGGTTCCCTTCGCTCCCAAAGAGCTAATCATTTTATCGTACTCATTTGCAGCAACTAACTTGGCCGCATCATTTGATACTTTATCAATTTTTGCATATATTTCCTTGCGCTTGGCCGGATCGGTTTCCCCTCTGTGTTGTTCGTAGAGGTCTTCGATTTCCTGAAGCAGGACTTTTTCTTTCTCCCAGTCCAACGAACCAATTTTACTGGTTCCCTTGAACATCATGTGTTCCAGGTAGTGCGCCAAACCAGTTGCATCCGCTGGATCGTGTTTTGATCCGGCACGCACGGCAATATTTGTCATGATGCGCGGTTCTTTTTTATTCACACTCATGTACACCTTCATCCCGTTTTTCAGGGTATAAATCTTGGCTTGGAGTGGATCATTGGTTACGGTTTCGTAATCGTACTTTTCCGTAGCAGTGGTGGCAGCTTCCACCATTTTACTACCAACATCTTTACTTTTAGTAGTGGCTTTAGTGGTTTTGTCCCCGCAGGCAGAAAACATTAAAAAGCAACCGAAGCAGATGGCTAGTAGCCAGTTCATTTTTTTTATCGGATTCATATTGTGTTATTTTAGGAATTTGAAAATTACCTCCAAAATTAATCAATTTCAAAGGTTATCCGTAAAAGGAAAAGACTTTCAAGACAAAAAATGGCATTGAAAGGATAAACGGACAAAAATTGGGGATTGAGGGAAAAGAATTATTCTGGTTTCAGGTCCATTTTATCTTTAAAAACACTCAACTTCGGATTCGTCTCCACCATTTTTTGGTATTTATCCTTGTCCGTCATGGGTTTGTTGGGCTTTTGGACGGGTTCCTTAGGAAGCAGGGAAGCATCTAATTCAAATTTTAATTTTAATAATGGAAACTTTAGTGCTTTTCGCAAAAATTCCATGAGCTCGGATTCCTGGCGGATAGCTTCAATCGCCATCGAAGTCCCGGCGGCAATTTGAATTTCATCCACAGCAAGGAGGCTGAGATGCGCCTTGTTTAAAAAATTGCGAACAGAAGGACTGCCTACTGTTTTTGTAAAATCCGCCCAAGCCTGTGTTACGTTTTCCATTTCGAGTTCAGCGACGGTTTCCTCTTCGGCTTGCTCATTCACCACTTCCTGCTCAATATTGGCAATGGATTTGAATAGCATTCCACCTCCCGAAGCTGAGAGCGGATTTGTTACTGTCGGTTCTGGCTCAATAGTTTTGGCAAGGGGTTCTTCCTGGGAAATTGTTTCAGAAATCGTGGTTTCCTTTTCTTCCGGTTGCGTTTTTTCTGCGGGTTTTTCTTTTTTTAGAACGGGTGGAACAGGCTCGCTTACGTCAGGAGTTTTTTTTTCAGTAGTAGCGACAAGCGGTGCCGCTATCAATCGCTGCAAATGACACATTTTTAAAAGAGCAATTTCTACATGCAATCTTTTATTGCGGGCGAGTTTGTATTCCACATCACAATCGTTGGTCAAATTCAGAGCAGACATCAAAAAAGACTCCGAGGAAATTTGAGCCTGGTTGGCATAACGTTCCTTGAGCGAATCTCCCACCTGAAGCAATTCTAAAGTCGAAGGATTTTTACAAACCATCAAATTTCGTATATGTTCTGCCAGCCCATTAATGAAAACGCCTTCTTCAAATCCTTTTTTTAATATATCATTAAACAATAATAAAACCTGTGCCTGATCTTCGGAGAGCAGCGCATCTACGATTTGAAAATAATACTCATAATCCAGTACATTCAAATTTTCGATCACCTGATTATACGTAATTTCCTTCCCGGAAAAACTTACGATTCGATCAAAAATCGAAAGCGCATCCCGGAGGGCACCGTCGGCTTTTTGAGCGACGATGTGCAAAGCATCCTTTTCTGCTTTGATGCCTTCTTGCTCGCAAATATTTTCCAGATGTGCAATGATGTCCGGAATTTGTATTCTATAAAAATCAAATATTTGACATCTCGATAAGATGGTTGGAATAATTTTGTGCTTCTCCGTCGTTGCTAAAATAAAAATAGCGTAGGAGGGCGGCTCTTCCAGCGTCTTCAAAAAAGCATTGAAGGCACTCGCCGTCAGCATGTGTACCTCATCAATAATATACACCTTGTAAGATCCTTGCTGCGGCTGAAAACGAACTTGCTCCACCAGAGCGCGAATGTGATCCACGCTGTTGTTAGAGGCAGCATCTAATTCTATAACATTAAAACTGGCATTTTCATTGAAGGAAGTACAGGAAGAGCAAGTATTGCAAGCCTCAAAATCTTCGGTGCGATTTTGGCAGTTCAATACTTTGGCGAGGATTCTGGCGCAAGTCGTTTTTCCGACTCCGCGCGGACCACAAAACAAAAAGGCATGAGCGAGGTGGTCGTTGCTCAGGGCGTTTTTCAGCGTTTGAGAAACGTGTTGTTGTCCCACGACTTCATCAAATCGGGCAGGTCGGTACTTTCTGGCAGAAACAACAAAATTACTCATGTGTTATTTTTGTATTTTTATAAAATTATTTTAAAACACAAGGACAATTGTAAAACAATACTGCGACCGCTCTGCGGTCATGAAGCAAAGTTGACCGCAGAGCGGTCACAGTATGTTAGATGTTAGCAGAAATAATCGAAAAGAATTATTCGACCGCAGAGCGGTCGCAGTATAAAGCCGTTTCAATTATTTAAAAATTTTTAAAAAAACGTTACCTCAAAAGTAATAAAAATTAGCGGGGGAAACACAGGACACAAATCTATTTTTAAGGATGAAGAACCAAGGCATTAAACCAAAAAATAAAAACTAAAAGTGGCATTTCTAATGGAATCCTTGTATTTTCGTGGAAATCAAGGCATTCTGTATAGAATGTGTACCAAACGATATTAGGAAAAAGGAGTAAGTACTCCACAACGATACTTGTATTTTTAGAACATTTAATTACACGCAGAAAAATGAAGAAAAAAATTGTACTCTGGGGTAGAGATGCCAACGAAGAAAGAATTTTACTAGCACTGGAGCTTAAAGCCGAGGAAAACAAAGTGGATATTTACACTTTCCCCACAGCACTGGCAACAGATGAACTAAACAAGCAATTGCTTTTTGAATGGAGAGATGGAAAGGAAATGACTTTCCCGGAAGGTTATACCCACATCGAGCGGGAGCTTTCAGTCTCCGAAAGTTTATTGCCGGATGATATCAAAGTTGAAAAAACAGACATCATTCAGCGGGCGCAAACCGAATGGCACTTCGTCGTGCTGTCTTCCAAACTCAATGAATCTTACCAAACGGAACTCGCCGAGCTTCGTGAAAAAGTAGAAGCACTCACCACGTATGACCAAACCGTATGGGATGAACTCAAATCATTCTGGAGCAAAGTACAGGGACAAGTGCGGGAGCGAAACCTGTTCCGGGAACACAGCAATACCCTTCGTCAAAAAACGGATGAGCTGTTTGAAAAACTAAAAGGACTGCGGGCTGTTTTAGATGAACAATTTAAATCACTGGCTAAGGAAAACTACGATAAATTCAACACGATGTTGGATGAGGTGGAAGCCAAGGCGAGCAAAAGCACGCGACTGAAAGATGTTTTTGATGAGTTAAAACAAATTCAATCCAAATTTAAAGATGCCGATCTGACGAGAGAATACCGGACAAAAATCTGGAACCGGATTGATGCGGCTTTTAAAATGGTGAAGGAAAAACGCTTCGGACCCGGAGCCAATACGGGAGGCAACTCTGCTACGGATCGCCTTCAAAAAAGATTTAATGGTTTGATGAGTGCCATCCAGCGCATGGAAAAATCCATTAACTACGATAAAAATGATCTCGAATTTCAAAATAAAAGAATTTCATCCAGCGAAACCGGACAGTTAGAAGCTCAAATCCGACAGGCGAAGATCAAAATGATCGAGGAGCGCATCCGCAGTAAAGGGGTGAAACTCGAAGATATGAATAAGACGAAGCTCGAACTGGAAGAGAAAATGGCCCAGCAAAAAGTGCGGGATGAAAAACGGGCTGAAAAGCAAAAAGTCGCTCAGGCCAAAGAGGAGGCTAAAACGAAAATTGCAGCCGAAATAAAAGAAGCCGCCGAAGCCAGAAAAACAGAAGACGAAAAATTGAAGAAAGCAGCGGAAGCGATTTCTAAAAAGGAAGAACCTAAAAAAGAGGAAACCACCGAAGATAAAAGCATGCTGGAAAAAGCAACAGATATGGCCAGTGACTTAGCGAGTTCTGCCAGTGAAAAAATTAGCGAAATTGCGGAAACGGTGGAAAGCACAGCCATGGAAACAGCAGCCAAAATCGCCGGGGGCGTGGATAGCTTAGAAGCTAAAGGCAAGGAGGAAACGGAAGAAGCCAAAGAGAAAGAGACTGAAAATGAGGAAGCTCCCTTGTCTGCATCAAATGAGGAAGAAGCCACAGAAAAAATCGAATCCGAATCCGAAGGATTGCTGGATCGAGCCGGCAATATTCTAAAAGGAGCCGCCAGCGTGGTTACAGAAAAAGCCGGAGAACTTGTAGAGGATGTTAAGGAGGAAGTGTCTGCTATCCAGGAGAAAGGCAAGGAAGTAATGGAAGGAAATAACGATTCTATTGATAACCAAAAATCAGAAACACCTATGGATGAAAAAAATGGAAACAACGAAAACAATGATGCCAACGAAGAAAGTTTAACCGAAAAAGCTTCCGGATTGTTGGGCGGTTTGGTGGACAAAGTCAAGGACACCGTGAATGAACTCGTAGAAGATGTCACTGAAGATATTGGAGCAGTGAAAGACAAAGTGGATGACGCAACTGCGGGAGAAGGAGATGATGAAGGATTAGCCAGTAAAGCGACTGGAATGCTCGGTGGCCTAGTCGGAAAGGTCAAAGATACGGTTAGCGAATTGGTAGAAGATGTCACTGAAGATGTAGGAGCTATCAAGGACAAGGCAGATGATGCCGTGGCCAGCGAAGGAGAAGAAGGCAGCATTACTGAAAAAGCGTCCGGGATGCTCGGCGGACTGGTGGACAAGGTAAAAAACACGGTTAGCGAAATGGTAGAGGACATTACGGAAGATGTGGATGCCATCAAAGACAAAGCGGAAGACACGGCCAATGATGTAGCCGATAAAGTGGACGAAGCTACAGATGATAAAAATTCGTAATTGAATTTTATTATTTTTATAAAACCCACAACTATATTTCTGGTTGTGGGTTTTATTTTTTTAAATACAATTAAAAACAACGACACTCAATGGAAAATAAAGTACTCGAAATCATGAAGGAACACATCGGCCAGAAAATTTTTACTCCGTCTCCCGTGGGGCGATGGCTGGACGGTCGATTGTTGCATGCCGAAGAAGGCGAATTGATTTTTGAATTTGAAGTGCGGGAGGAAATGTCCAATCCTGTAGGCATTTTGCATGGCGGGATGATTGCAGCGATTGCCGACGAGGTGTTGGGAGCAGCAATTTATTCCTGTGATTTACCTTTTATTTATTCTACTATAAATCTTAGTGTAGATATGTTGCGCCCGGCGAGTCGGGGTCAGAAGGTGGACGCCCATGCAAAAATTGTAAGGAAAGGGAGGCGAATTGTTCATGCTGTTTTTGAGTTAAAATCCAAGGAGGGAAAATTATTAGCCACAGCTACTTCCAATTTTGTGGTAAGTGATGTTCCGACGGCTCCAATGAAGGAAGCGATGGCCATGATGTTTAAGGAATGGAAATTGAAGCAGTAGATAAAAACAAAAAAAGCCGCCTCCAAAACGGAGACGGCTCTTGTTTTTATAGTATAGTTTGACTTTTATATCCTAGTGCTCATCAGTTTCTACTTCCATTTCCTGGTAGCCCTGATCCGTCCATTTGTACGGACGCTTTACTTTTTGGTGCTTGTGTTTTCCTTCGTGTTTGCCAGGATGCTCACAGCCGGGAATACCACATTTCGCTTTTCCGGAGTTTCCTTTTTCAGGCTTTACACCACCTTCTTTTGGCCCTTTTGTCACCGGACGCTTTCCTTTGTTTTTATTAGGCTTAACCGTTGTGTCCTTCTCTTTAGAAACCTCTCCACTTGGTCTTGGAGACTTAGTAGATTTTGGTTTTGTTACGGGACGTTTTCCTTTAGAAGGAGCTTTGCTCGTTTTTACCTTACCTCCCTTTGATGTTTTTGTAGGGGAAGTAGTCGTCTTGGGAGACTTGGTCGTTTTTGGTTTTGTAACCGGGCGCGTTCCTTTATTTGGCTTTACGGTACCACTTTCTTTAGTGGTTTTCGGGCCAGACAAAGTTGGACTTTTAGTCGATTTTTTTGTTCCGGTAGAAACAGGGCGCGTACTTTTCGTCGGAGCTTTGCTGGTTTTTACCTTACTTCCTTTAGAAGTTTTGGTAGAAGTCGCTGTTTTGGATTTAGTTGTGGAAGTTCCGGTAGAAACGGGGCGCGTACTTTTGGTTGGCGCTTTACTTGGTTTCACTGTACTTCCCTTGGATTTGGTGGTAGAAGTCGTCGAGGATTTCTTTTTCCCAAACCATTTTTTGCGTTTTGTCTTTTTTGTAGTACTTGTTTTGTCCGTATTCACTTTAGAATACTTCTTGGTTTTTTGTGGCGTTTTGTCTTCCGTTTCTATATTGACCTTGCTATCTTCGGTTTTTACTTGTGCCTGGATATTCGTAGAGAATATTAATGCCAGAATAAAAAGGGTTGTTGAGAGAAAAATGGATTTTTGCATGATTTGAAATTTTAAGTGAATTAGAATTAAGTTCTTTGCATAACAAAGGTGAGGTTTTGTATTGTTAAATTATGTTAATGCGTACTTAATTCTAGGTTAATTATTGATTTTACAAATGTAGACAACCATTTTTATAAAACTAAAACTTATGTCATTCTCAGAAAAAATTGTTACCGGAGCGGCCCTGTTTATCAGTTGTTTAGCCCTTTTTGTTTCTATCATGCAAACGAAAATCATGCAGGATCAAAAAAGTGCCTCTGTTTGGCCATACGTTCAAATCGGGACGAGTTTTTCTAATAAAAAATTCTCCTTTGATGTGGATAATGAAGGAATAGGCCCGGCAAAAATTATTGATATGGAATATGCCATTGGAGATAAAAAGTTCGACTTTATCCATAATATGACCGACTATATTGAAAAAAAGGAGGGGGTAAAAATGAATTATGCCTATTCCAACCTAGGTGGAGGCAATCAGGTTTTAATACCCGGAGAAAGCCGGCAGGTATTGAACCTGAAGATCGATTCAGATACCATTCAAAATATTATTGAAAAATATCTGTATAATGTGGCCATACGAATTGAATATTGTTCTATCTATAATGAATGTTGGGTAAATAAAAACGGGTTGATAAAGGAAAAGTAACCTTCCATGCAAAAAAAACTTCTTCAGAAATTATCCGACTCCATTCTAATCAACTATGACCCGGCCGATCTCGAAAAATATGGCCGGGACTGGACGCAGTTTCACCAACCCAATCCCCTGGGCATTGCCTTTCCAAAATCTACGGAGGAAGTTCAAAAAATTATTCAGTTTGCTAATGAACACAAGATTGCCCTTGTGCCTTCGGGCGGGCGCACCGGGTTGAGCGGTGGAGCCGTTGCTTCTAATGGAGAATTGGTTGTTTCGCTTGAAAAAATGAATCATATTTTAAATTTTAATAAAACAAACCAAACCCTGACTACCCAAGCCGGAGCCATTACTGAGGAAATACAAAATTTTGCGAAGGAAAAGGGATTGTTTTATCCGGTAGATTTTGCGTCCAGAGGTTCCAGCCAGATCGGAGGAAATGTGGCGACCAATGCCGGAGGAATAAAAGTTATTCGTTATGGATTGACGCGTAGACAGGTGCTTGGATTAATGATTGTAACGGGAAAAGGAGATATATTAAATTTGAATAATGGATTGTTGAAAAATGCGACGGGTTATGATTTGCGGCATTTGTTTATTGGCAGCGAGGGAACGCTTGGTATCATCACCGAAGTGACACTTCAACTAACTCGCCCACCCAAAAATTTGCAAACGATTTTTTTTGGCGTTTCCTCTGTTGAAAATATTTTGGATATTTTAAAAATATTTAAAAATAAAATTCAAATAGCTGCTTTTGAATTTTTATCTGGTAACGCACTCGACTTTGTTGTAGAAAAAGCACACTTGCAAAAGCCTTTTAAAGAAAAGTATAACTACTATGTTTTAATTGAATATGAATTGATTTCTGATACTACAGAAAACACTGTTCATCAAACAATTATTCGTTTATACGAAAAAAATCTTATCGAAAATGACATGATTGGAAATGAGGAAACAGAACGTCAACGCATTTGGGATTACCGGGAAAAATTTCCGCAAACTTTCTCCGGTTTGAATCCATATAAAAATGACATATCTGTTCTGACCTCGGATATTCCTGAATTTATTAAAGAAGCTCAGGAAGTCATTGGTGAAAACTATCCGGACTTTACCGTTTTCTGGCATGGGCATATCGCGGATGGGAATTTACATATTAATATATTAAAATCGGATAACTTGTCCGTAGAGGATTTTAAAAGAATGGGAGATGAGGTTAGTCAAAAATTATTTGAAATTATAAAAAAATACAAAGGAAGCATCTCTGCTGAACATGGAGTCGGACTCACCAAGAAAAAATTTCTGCATTACACGCGCTCTAAAACAGAAATCGAATATTTGAAATCCATCAAAAAAATCTTGGACCCGAATCAAATCCTCAACCCCGGAAAGGTTTTTTAATGATTTA
>JAHDCK010000100.1 GCA_020629915.1 Saprospiraceae bacterium | reverse complement strand
AAATTAAAAAATCGTTCAAAGTATTTTAAAGATTATTGTGGCCGGTTACTTATTTAAAAAAAACTGGAACTACTCAACACCATCCGGAAGAACAATATCTCCTCCCTTGATCTTTTTCTGGTCGTTTTTAGTCAGTTTTTTAATCTGATCTAATTGTTTAATCTTTAATTTCTTCATGAAAATCAACTTTTAGGAGGCTACATCAAAATTGATGCAATTACAATTTAATTTTTCTTTGTTAGAAATGAAAGGGAAGAAATTAAAAAAGACCATATTTAAATAAAAAATGACTATTGAATGATAATTTGGTGCATTCCGGTGTGAAATTTTGTTTTAATACAGTCTACAATGAGGTCAAAATGCTTGGACTCACGGACATAATCGGCATCATCTACGTTTAATATCAGGATAGGGACTTCTATTTCTGTTTTAAAATACTCGAAATAGGTATCCTGGATATTTTGTAAATATTGCGGCGTAATCTGTGCTTCATAAGCTCTTCCCCGATGCTTTATATTTTTTAGGAGATTATCAACGGAACGGTGGAGATAAATCAGGATATCGGGTTTGGGGAAATTGGCGTTTAGAATGTGAAACAACCGTTTGAACAGCCTAAACTCTTCTTCGTTGAGATTTTTCCGGGCAAAGAGAAGCGTTTTTAAGAAGAAATAATCTGATACTGTGAATTGCTGAAAAAGATCAGGATTAGAAAAAGCGGTTTGTAATTGTTTATGACGCTCGGTCATGAAAAACAATTCTACCATGAAAGCATATCGTTCCGGATTTTCATAAAATAGAGGAAGGAAGGGGTTATCAGAAAACTGTTCCAGTACCAGCCGGCAGTTGAACTGTTCGGATAACTGTCGGCAAAGTGTGGTTTTTCCTGCGCCGATATTTCCTTCAATAGCTATAAAATTATAAAAATCTGTCATAGGTGATTTCCGGGCTGTAAATATGAATAATTTTGCAGGTATCCCGGGTAATTGTTGCCAATTCTTTTACACTTTTTTTCAACACCGGGTGAAAGTAGTCCGGCATGACTTCCAAAAGAGGCTGCAATACAAAGTTTCGGTTTTGAATTTCGGGGTGGGGGATTTCTAACTCAGGGAGGCCAATAATTTCTGTATTATAAAATAAAATATCAATATCTATAATTCGGGAAGCCCAGCGGGAAGACCGGATACGCCCCAGTTCCTCTTCTATCCAATGGATTTTTTGCAGCGTTTCCATTGGTGAAAGGATGGATTCTACCACAATCACCTGGTTGATATAGTCAGGCTGTGGCAGTCCACCCCAGGCTTCTGTCATGTAAAGGCTGGAAGTGCGAATGACTTTCCCAATATGTTTTTCTATATATTGAGAAGCCAGATGTAATTGATTTGTCCGATCTCCAAGATTACTGCCGGTAAGCAAAACGATAGAATGTAGGTTTGACATAATGTAAAGTTAAAGCTAGTCCGGGCATTTACCAAATGCACAAAGATGGAAATTTAAAAGATAAACGAACTTGAATCTATTTTCTTTAGGGTAATTTTTTAACTTAGGGGAATAAACAAATGAATATGGTTAGAGCAGTCATTGTTGAGGATGAGACGGATAGTCGGGATCTCCTAAAGCGGTATCTCAGAGAAGGGGAGTATGAGGTTGAAATCTGTGGAGAAACAGATAATATTGAAGATGGGATTTCTTTAATCCAATCTGAAAAACCAAATCTTGTTTTTCTGGATATTCAATTGAAGGATGGTTCAAGTTTTAAATTGTTGGAAAGATTGGATAATAGAAATTTTGATATAATTTTTATTACAGCTTATGATGATTATGCCCTCAAGGCCTTTAAATATTCAACATTAGAATATATACTAAAACCAATTGACAGGGACAAGCTAAGAGCGGCCATGCAGTGGGTGCAGAAGGAACCCAAGACTGAAGTTAACCAGCAAATTCAGTTACTTTTGGATCAATTTAAAAATCAAAAGCGACAGGAAAAAATAAGTATTGCTTCTGCTGATGGAATATATTTTATTCGCATAAAAGAAATAGTAAGGTGTGAAGGAGCAGATAATTACACATTGGTCCATTTATTGAATAAGGAAAAAATTGTGGTTTCTAAAACAATAAAAGAGTTTGAAGAAATGCTAAGGGGTGATGGTTTTTTCAGAGTACATAAATCTCATTTGATAAATTTAAATTATATGAAAAAATTTGTAAAAGGGGAAGGTGGATACATCATTATGGAAGATGGTCGGACGATTGAAGTATCGAGACGCAGAAAAAACGGATTTTTAAAAATATTAAATAATATAAATGTCTAATTTTGGAAGATGACCTCAGTATTCCAGTCAAATATTAGTCACTATAAAGAATTGTTAAGTCAGTATCGGGCGGGCGAGGATTCAAAAGAACAACTGGACTTGTTAAATCAACTGGTGCCAGCCTCTTTTTATATTCACCCGGAACAAGCCAGTCAACTGGCAGATCGCTACCTGGAACTAGCCTTGAAGTACCGGGATAACAGAAGAATTGTTAGCGCATATATTTGCAAAGGTTGGATGTTTACCTTTTCCGGGTTTTTCAAAGAGAGTATTGAAACCCTGGAAAAATGTGAATCATATTTCCGTAAAGATGTCCCTTCCTTTTATGAGGCTTATGCCAATCTTATCCGTGCCAGAGCCTATATCAACCAAAATCAAATTGAGAAGGCCCAGACCTGTCTGGACAGGACAGCAGAACTCTCAGAGCATTATGAAGAAAATTACTGGATGGGAATGATTGTTCATGTGCAGGGTATCATCTCCTCCCGCCAGCTCAAACTCAATGAAGCGCTTCAATGTTTTTTGATGGTTATCAATACATTGGAAAAGAATAGGGAAAGTTTAAATAGTAATTTTTTAAATCAATTGGGTCAGGCATACCACATGGCAGGCAGAACATTCCTGCGGTTGGAAAATATTGAAAAGGGAGTGGATTATATTCAAAAGAGTATTGAGATTTTTAAACAAATTCCGAATAATCTGGACGCCCTTCGCGCAACCGTTTCCCTGGGCTTTACCAAAATTAGTCAGCAGGATTTTTCTGCCGCCAAATCCCTTTTTAAATCGATTTTAGCCCAACCTAAAAAACAAAATTCAAAATATTCCTATAATAATTCTTCTTATGGGTTGGCCATTACCCTGCGGGAGGAAAAAAAATATACAGAGGCATTAAAGCTTCTGGAACCCGTGACTTTGTTTTATAAAGAAATTAACAGCAATTATAACTACTGCCTGATAAAAGGGGAAATGGTCCATTTAAATCTTGATGCGGATCAACCTGAGGAAGCACTCCTGCACTTTGACGAAATTTTTGATATTTGCAAAAAATTTAAATATCATAAAACTATCTCTGATGCCACAAAGGTATTGTCAGAATATTTTGCAAGGATAAAAGATTATAAAAAAGCTTATCAGTTTCATGTTTTATATGACAAATATGCCGAATTATTTTATAATGATAAAATTGATAAAATAATTTCTGATATAGAAATAAAATACGAAAAAGCTCGACAACAGGCAGAAGATGAAAAACTCCAACTTCAAACCCTGACCAATCATTTGGCGGCTTTACAAAGCCAGTCTAATATTCATTTTATTTTTAATGCACTTACTTCTATACAACAATTCATCGGTACCAATGATGCGGAAACAGCTGAAAAATTTCTCCTTCGCTTTTCCCGCCTGATGAAGTATCAGTTTGGAGAGGTACAAACAGATTTTGTGTCACTTCATAAGGAAGTACTTTTTGTGGAGGATTATCTTTTATTAGAAAAATTGAGATTTAAGGAAGAGGTCTCCTTTAATTTATTTGTAGAACCGGGATTGGAGACCAGTGGATTTTATATTCCGCCACTTATTATTCAGCCTTACATCGAGAATGCTATCAAACACGGGATTCGGCCCAGAGGAAAAGGAAAAGTCCAGGTGATTTTTAAGAAATTTGACAAAGAATATCTCGAATGTCTGGTGATTGATGATGGTGTGGGTATTGAGCCACCGGGGAATGCTCAAAAGAATTCTTCAGAGCATATTTCAATGGGTCGAAAAATCACAAATGACCGGATGAAAATTCTTCGCAATCTGGGATATGAAGCAGCAGCAATCTTTACAGAAAACTATAATGAGGCATTAGAAAACCCCGGTACAAAAGTGACCATCATTCTTCCTCTAAAACGAAATTATCAACGCGTTTTACAAAGTATTATATGAGTGAAAATAACCCTAGGATTCAAAAAATATATGATGAAATTGAAAACGTAGATGATTTTAATCGTCTCTCTGCTCTTTATTTGGAGATAGCTCGCTTGCATGAACAGGAAGGAGACTTTAAAAAAGCATACGAAAACAGACTGATTTACCGAAGTATGAGAGAGGCTTTTCTGGAGGAGGTTAAAAAGAAGAATATAGAAATAGCAGAACACAATTATCAAGTAGAAACCTCTTTGCAGGAAGTATTGATACAGGAACTCGATCTCACTGAAGAACAAATCACTCACTTCAGGAATCAATTGGACTCCGGTTTTATTTTTAACTCTTTGGAAGCTATCCGATTTTATATTAAAGAAAACCGGCCTCGTCTGGCAGAAGATCTCCTGGCAAAATTTGCCCACGTTATTCGCAAAAACCTTGAAATTTTACAGTTCCCAAGAATCTCTTTGGAAAAAGAACTGGAATACCTGATGGATTATCTAAACTTTGAGAGTGATAAGTTTAAAGGTAAAGTCAGGATTCAACTACACATTCATCCCGGAATAGAGGAAGATATTACCTTGATTCCACCCATGTATATTCAAAAATTTATAAGTTCTTTATTAGGACAATCCTGTCTGAACTCAAGAGGGGAGATTCACATTAAATTTGAACAGGAAAGCGATAACTGTTGTACGTGCCTGATCCGCCTTCAAGGGTTTATCTTTGAGGATAATCTCCTTGAAAATCTGAAAACCCATATCCGTAGCCGGAATCCCTTTCTTTCCCGGTTCAAAATTGAGCAGGATTACACCATATCCGGTGTTTTAGATTTGCCTGTAGAATGGATGACCTGAAAATTATGGAATGACCGTTTCCTAATCATTTCCGACCGTTTTCCAGTGAAAAATGCCGTTCCCTCATTTAGTGTCATTTTTACAATAATCCCTTTTATATTACCATCGTTTTCTCATAGTCCTATAGTAGCTTAATGTTTCCTGCGCCTCCTCTCCTTCCTTTGGCGCAGGTTTTTTTTGTCTTTTTCCCAACTGTTTTTGTTTAAGTTTGTTATAAAACTTATCAAAGCACCTTTTTATGAAATACATTTTGGCACTAGGATTTTCCCTCTGTTTTTTTAGTTTGAATGTTCCCCCGGTTCAAAAATCCCAGCAGTTGATCCTGTTTCACAATGCCGGACAAAAAATAGTTTCCCCTGGTGATATCCACGCTTTGCAGGAACTGGCAGATTCCCTTCAGCTTCAATTCATTTTGCAGGATGTACAGGCAGGCGCACCCGCTGAGGTGACCACCACGCCAAGTATTGTTTTTCAAAATCCACTAGGCCGCTCTTTTTATTACGGACGTTATAAGAATATCTCTCGTATTAAAAATTTTATTAGAACGTGTCGACTGTCGCATAAGAAAGAAACGGATAATATAAAAAACAATATTTTAGTATGGAAAAATGGTCGGGCTGAAATTATGGCTCCACTAAAATTAACACCGCTCTCCGGGGACTTACCTGCAAATTTTGAAAGGGAAAAGTTTCTGGATAAAGGAGCAAAAGCAATAGCGGATGGAATGCAGTTTTTTAAAATAAAAAACAATTTTAATGTAAAATCAACAACAAAGAGCTTTTATTTTAATTTGTATCCCCATAGAAATAAGGCTGGTGATTTTACCTTGACAGGAGAAATTTATTCTCAATATAATTGTGTAAAACCTATATTTAAAAAATTTGATATTGGTATAATTGCCGGCCACTGGAAAAACCGACAATCCATTTTTAAACAAGCAGGTCGTATTATGGAAATGGAAATTATACGACAAATAAAAGAATCAAAAATCGGTGATGGGTTTTCTGCTATACCAACGGAAGTGCCTGAAATTTCCTGGACTGATTTAGGCATCGGCATGCCGAAAAGAAAATTGTCGGTGCAAACAGCTAAAGCGAAGGAAAGACCCATCCCTCAAAAATGGGAAATGGATCCTATACAAAGCAAATTCGATCCTATATTAATTTTTAGCTTTCTTTCTCCTGTTGATAATTACGCCGGAGAGGTCAAAGCTATGAAAGGAACTTTTGAACTGGGAGAAGGAAACAGTCTTTCTGGTTCGGAAGGAAAATTTGAGGTAAACATTTCGGATGTGACGATGGGCGCAGAGGATTTTGATTATGAAGTTCAAAATAAAATGCTCAAAATGGGTTTGTTTCCAAATGCGTATTTTAAATTTGAAAATGTGGAAAGCAATGATGAACCAATTGAGCTAGGGAAGATAAACTCAATGAAAGCCAGTGGTACTTTTACGATGATGGGTATTTCCATACCGCTGGAAGTCCCGGCAAAAATTCATCCGGTTATTAATACGGAAGGAGAGGTGCGCTTGCAGGTTCATGCCTCATTTGAGTTACCATTAATGGAGCAGTTCAAGGTAGAAGGACCGGACGGACCATCTCCTTCAAAAGATATCTTACAGTTTTATATGAAATTTTATTTAAAACCTATATAATTATTTAAACAATGAGAATTATTTTATCAACTTTTATTTTATGTGTTTTGGCTTTGGCGTCTTGTGATTCCAGTAAAAAAACAACTCAAAACAAAGCCGACAATGTTAAGCAGGAAACTGTTTCCGAAGTAAAAAAAGAAATGAAAACGCCGGGAGTCATTTCCTTTGAAGCGGCAAATACCCGCTACAGCGCAGAGGGGAAATTTAACAACTGGAGTTTTACAGATGCCAGAATGAAAGGCCAAAATGTAGAAACGCTTAAAGCAACAGCAGAGATCGACCTGACATCTATCTGGGAGAAAAATGAAAAACTGACGGCTCACCTCAAAGCAGATGATTATTTTCACGTTGCCAAATACACAACGGCCATCATGAATATTTCCAACGTCCGGGCCAAAGGAGACAAGTACGTCGCGGATCTTGAATTGAAAATGCGGGGCGGCGTGCAAAAGATGGAAAGTGAGTTTGAGGTAGTGAGTTATAATCCGCTAAAAGTAAAAGGCTCTGCTATGGTGGACAGAAGTGCGTTTACCCTTGCTATGCAAAATACCAGCGTGCCTAATGAAATTAAAGTTTCTTATAATACAATTATTCCTATGTAATTTGGAGATCCTTATATGCCTTATGTGGTTATTATTTTAAAACCACATAAGGCATATAAGGACATATAAGAAAAAAATAATTCTAATCCCGATCCAAAAACCAAACGATTAAAATCCCCAAAGTATACGCCAACAAATCCAACACATCGAACGTACTCCCCAGGGCAATTCCCAAAATACTCCTCCTTGGAATCCCCAACACATCCACAAAATTAAAATATTGTAAAAATTCTATTGTAAAAGCAAGCAACAAAACTCCAATCGCAATTTTCTTCGCCGGAAATTTTAAAAAAGTTCTAAAAAAAGTATATAATAAAATCACGACTAAAACATCTCCGACAAAGGGCCGAATAATTTTATCCTTCAAAAAAACGGCAATACATACTTCTACTAAAAACAAACCAACCGTCCACAAAAAATATTTCCAACTAAAACGAAACATAAATCAATAATTCAATGGTACAATAGTTCAATGGTTCAATGGTTCAATGATTTTAATATTATATTAATTTTTCTTTGAGCTTCTTTTTCAATGCAAACACCTCATCCCGAAATTGAGCGGCTGAAATAAAATCCAAATCCTTGGCGGCGGCCTTCATTTTCTTTTCCGTTTCCTTGATGACCTTTTCTAGTTGGTCGCGATTCATGTATTCAATAACCGGATCGGCAGCCACGGAAGGCTCCACGGGTTCGATGTAAGAATCACCTTCGCCCCGGCGAATATCCAAAATCGATCCCTGCTGCATAATTTCCTCCCTGGATTTTTTGACCGTGGTGGGCGTGATGCCGTGTTCTTCGTTGTAGGCCATTTGGATGGAACGGCGTCGATTGGTTTCATCGATGGTGCGGCGCATGGAATCGGTAATTTTATCCGCATACATGATGACGAGGCCGTTTGCATTTCTCGCAGCCCGCCCGGAAGTTTGGGTGAGCGATTTGTCATTTCTAAGGAAACCTTCCTTGTCTGCATCTAAGATAGCGACCAGAGAAACCTCCGGCAAATCCAATCCTTCCCGAAGGAGGTTGACTCCAATCAGCACATCAAAATTGCCCAGACGCAAATCCCTTAAAATTTCCACCCGTTCCATCGTATCAATTTCCGAGTGCAGGTAGCGGCATTTTATATCCATTTTCAACATATATTTGGCTAGTTCCTCTGACATCCGCTTAGTCAAAGTCGTCACCAAAACCCGTTCCTCAACTTCCACCCGGTTGTTGATTTCTTCCAGCAAATCATCTATTTGATTTAAACTCGGTCGAACTTCAATGGGCGGATCCAGCAGACCCGTCGGGCGGACGATTTGTTCTACTACAATTCCACCCGTCGATTCCAGTTCGTAGTTGCCTGGCGTAGCAGAAACGAAAACGATTTGGTTAGTGATGCCTTCAAATTCTGAAAAATTCAATGGGCGATTATCCAGGGCAGAGGGCAATCGAAAACCCCAGTTGACTAGATTCATTTTCCGGGCGCGGTCACCGCCCCACATTCCACGGACCTGAGGAATGGTCACGTGACTTTCATCAATGACCATCAAAAAATCATCCGGGAAATAATCCAGCAGACAGAAAGGGCGCGTCCCTGGTTTTCTACCATCAAAAAAGCGAGAGTAGTTTTCCACACCATTACAATAGCCCAATTCCCGCATCATTTCCAAATCAAAAGTCACCCGTTCCTTGATGCGTTTGGCTTCCTCGAAGCGCATTTCCCGCTCAAAATATTTTTCCTGCTCGTTTAGTTCATCTTCAATTTGCCGGATGATGCCCTTGAGTCGATCCCTCGGAGCGATGTAGAGATTGGCGGGAAAGATAGCAGCGTGTTCCATCGATTCAATCCGCTTTCCGGATTCTAATTCAAAACTCTCGATGGCTTCAATTTCATCTCCCCAAAACGTCAGTCGATAACCATAATCCACGTAGGGCAAATGAATGTCCACCGTATCGCCCCGCACCCGAAAGCTGCCTCGCTTCAAATCCGTGTCCGTCCGCGAGTAGTGAATTTCAACCAACTCATATAAAAAAGCATTCCTCGAAATTTTCAATCCTTGCTTTAGGCGAATGATCCCCGTTTTATAATCCTCCGGATTCCCCATACCATATATACAGGATACCGAAGCGACGACAACAATATCCCTGCGCCCGGACAAAATCGAGGAAGTAGCTCGCAGCCGAAGCTTATCGACTTCCTCGTTGATTTGCAAATCTTTTTCAATATATGTATTTGTAACATGGATATAAGCTTCCGGCTGGTAATAATCGTAGTAGGAAACGAAATACTCCACAGCATTGTCCGGGAAAAACTGTCGAAATTCTCCGTAGAGTTGTGCGGTTAGGGTTTTATTGTGGGTTAAAATGAGGGTCGGGCGATTGAGTTCTGCTATGACGTTGGCCATCGTAAAAGTTTTCCCGGAGCCGGTTACCCCTAGAAGCACTTGTGCTTTTTCGCCCTGGTTGATACCTTTGATCAATTCGGAAATGGCCTTGGGCTGATCGCCGGTTGGCTTAAACGGAGAATCTATTTTAAACATAAAATCGGTTTAACAAATTAACTCAACAAGTTAGGTAAAAGTTAGTTTTTAATAAAATTTGTTTTAAAAAAGCACGAGCCGACTCTATGGAAAGTTTTTTATTCTTCCACTTATTCATTAGATTTACCAAGGGGCTTCTTGTGTTTAAAATATTATTACTATAAAATGAATTTTAAAAAAATAATTATATATGCCTTGCTGTTGCTGGTCGTTCTGACCTTAATCGCCGGCATTTTAGGGAATCAGACCATCAAATCTATTTATGGGGAGAAAACAGAAGTGGTGGATGTCAGTAAACTTTCTGTTCCAATACAAAATATTGTTTTTAATAATATTAATGTTTTGTCCCTGGATGGAAATGGTTTTCTTGGAGGGCGATCTGTTTTTATAAAAGAAGGCACGATACAAAAAATAGATTCCATTCCGATAAATGAAGAAAATGCTAAAGTGATAGATGGATCAGGAAAGTTTTTGATCCCCGGACTGGTGGATTCTCATGTCCATTTATTTAAAAGTCCGAATGATTTATTGTTGTATGTGGCCAATGGAGTAACGCATATCCGGGAAATGATAGGAGAGGAAGCTCATTTACAATGGCGTTCTGAAATAGACAACGGAAGAATCGGCCCGGATATTTATATTGCGTCTCCACGTCTGGGCAGCTTCGATGCTATGATGGGTTTTTTTATGACTCAGACCCAGGGGTATTCTAATATAACTACAGCAGAGGAGGCCAAAAGAAAAGTGAAGGAGTACCACGAGCAGGGTTATGATGGTATCAAAATTTACAGCCAACTCAGCAAGGAATGTTATCAGGCAGTTTCCGAGACTACTCGTTCCCTTGGAATGGATATGATTGGCCATATTCCATTTACGATTGGATTGTCTGATGTATGGAAAAGCAATCAGAAGGAGGTGGCGCATTTTGAAGAAATAATGAATGCTCTCAACCGGGAATTTGATTATTTTAGAAATGAGGAAGCGGAGGAGTTTTTTAAATTTATTGAAGAAAAAAGCGACTCTGTTGCCTATTTTTTGAAAAAGAATAACATCGCTGTGACTTCTACTTTGTGGGGAATGAATAGTCTTTATCGACAAAAAACAGATTTAAAAGCAATTTTGAAAGAGGTGGAATTGGAATACGTCAATCCGGGGATAACGGAGGGCCATTCCTTTATTCCTGAAGGAGGTCTGGGCTAGCTGCCGGGTGTCAACCGGGCACGCTTTCCCGATGGCTTAACGCCGGAGCAGCAAAAAGGCCGAGGTGACTACTGGGCCATTTATGCGGAAGCCTGCAAAAGAGTTGGCCAGCAGTTGTACAAGCGGGACGTTCGTATTTTTGCCGGGACGGATGCTAATTTATCCATAAAAGTACCGGGGTTTTCCCTGCATGACGAGCTGATTTCCCTCAATGAAATGGTCGGGATGTCTCCAGCAGAAGTACTCCGGTCAGTGACATTACACCCCTCAGAATGGCTGGGGAATAATGCCGGAGCGATCAAGGAAGGGGGCAAAGCTAATTTAGTAGTGCTGGATAAAAATCCGCTGGAAAAAATAGGGAATACTAAATCCATCAATGCCGTAGTTTTAAATGGACGATTTTTGGACAGAGCTTTTTTGGATAATCTTCTACAACAGGTAAAAGCGGCCAATAATGCGAGCAGGAGTGTGGATATAGCAGCTTTTGTTGTAGAATGATAGCTTTTTTATATAAGTATAAATTTTAGTCTTTTACAATTTGTTTTCGCTGTATATTGGGACAAAAAGGTAATCGGTTTGAAAATAAAATTTGTACGACTCAATCATATTCAACTGTGCATTCCCAAAAATGCAGAGGAGCAGGCTCGTGAATTTTATTGTGGCTTACTGGGGCTGGAAGAAATCGAAAAGCCCGAATTTTTGAAAAAGAACGGCGGCTTTTGGTTGAAAATTGCCGATATAGAATTGCATATCGGAGCAGAGGATATTGAAAATCGCAGTAAGCGTCATCCGGCCTTTGAGGTAGAAGATCTCATGGAAATAAAAGATATTTTAATAAAAAATAATATAAAAATTCGCGAATCTCAGGCTTTGCCTGACTACCGTCGTTTTTCATTTTACGATCCCTTTAATAACCGCATTGAACTCCTTGAAGCCAAAAAAATAAACACCACTGAAAAGGATTAAGGTGAATTTTAAAATATATATCATAATTTTTATTTTTGTTTTTTCTTTAGAAAACAGCTATAGTTGTAGTTGTAATGATTCAACCGTAGATTTGCCCATAGCTGAAATGGGCTTGTCGGATGGAACGCTAAAAGCAACACCTTCTGAAATTATTTTTGACGGAGTTTTGCTGAGGGCAGAGAAAGATACCAGTGCAGCAAAAACGAGGTTGAATTTATTTTTTTATATAAAAAAATATTATAAAGGAAAAGGAAAAGACACTCTTCTGATTCGCACCAACTACGGATCAGATGCCTGTGGATTTATGGCTCCGCCGGGGACGGATTGCCTTATTTTTTCAGCCAAAAATAAGGCAGGACAATTCACGACCTGGCGGTCGGATTGTTGTAAAAGCATTTCCAAAGCCCTTGAAAATAAACGCTATTTAAAATATATCAACTTTTTAGAAGTGATTGAGCATAAAACAGATGGTGACTATTTTTATGAACAAAGTAAAACGTATTGGAAAAGAGGGATGACCAACGCAGACGAAAACGTGCCCGCTTTGCGTTTTAAAATAATCAATGGTCAGATGGAAGGGGATTGGGAAGTCTATAATCGCAAGGGCGATATAGTAGAAAAAGGACAATACGAGCGGGGAGAAAAAGTGAAGACCTGGTTTTATTATTCCGGCTATATAAATGACCTTGCTCAACCTGCTAGTGTAGTTAAAAAAATAAAATATAAAAAAGGAAAATTAAAACGCACTAAAACGTATATTAAAACGATTGATTTGGAAAAAAATATTTACTTTGTAGAAATATATAAAAACGGTAAATATCGAAGAAAAAAACGGGCCCGTTCTATTGATGTGTCCTGATGATTTGTCTTGCAGGCTTATTGAGGTTAAATTAATAACCGCCGAACTTTTGACAAACAAAAAAATAGAGTTGTCATTCCGTTCGAGATGACAAATTATTATGTGATTAATTATGATTAGTTGCTTAA
>JAHDCK010000099.1 GCA_020629915.1 Saprospiraceae bacterium | reverse complement strand
TTATAAACAAACTCCTTTAGATTAAACCATTGGCAAAGGTAAAGATAAGAGATTAGAATCAGGGACAGGAAAAGTTAAAAGTTCGTCTCGTAATATTGGACGATTCTTTCATCAATTAAAATATCCCTCGGTCGGATTTTTTGTTTTAGAACAATCCCCTGCAAACTCGTACATCGACTCAGTGCTACATAAGTCTGCCCATGTTCAAACGCACCTTTCCCCAGGTGAATGATCACTTTCTCAAAAGTCTTTCCCTGGCTTTTGTGAATGGTAATCGCCCAGGCCAGCCTGATGGGATATTGGGTAAAGGTTCCGATGACCCGGCTTTTGATTTCTCCTTTTTCCTGTTCGGGAGCATCGTATTTTATAATTTCCCATGCTTCTTTTTCCAGGTCGAGGGTTTTGATTTTTCCTTCGGGAGTTACAATTTCTACCATCACCTTTTCAAAATCCAAATCTACAATTTCGCCCAGCGTCCCGTTGACAAATCTGCGCTGCGGATCATTTTTTACAAACATGACCTTAGCTCCGATTTTCAATTTTAATTCCATTTCTGTCGGATAGGTGCGGGAGCTGTAATCCCCGGTTACTTCTCCCAAGTAGCGATATTCTTCCGATTCCAGTTCGGCTAATTTAGAAGCATTGATGCGATTGGCCGTTTCGTTTCTACCCGAAAGCGTAATGTGAAATTCCTCCGGCTCAAAATCTTCTCCAAGGAAACGTTCATTGAGATCTTCCATATCGTCGTAATCCATCCGATTGAGCCGAACGGCATCCAGCAAGCGGAGAAAGTGACGGTTTTTCTGTCGGTAAACCTTGCGCAATTCTATCGTTTCGTATTTTAATTCTTTAAATACATTCGCAGAGAAAAAATACGGCGTTTCGTAGTACATCTGCATCATCATAGCTTCCTGATCCGAAGCGACCACCGGAGGCAACTGGAATAAATCTCCAATAAAAATCACCTGTACTCCACCGAAAGGCTCAATGGCATTTTCCCGGTTTATTCGAAGGAAGTGATCCATATTATCCAGCATATCCGCTCTTACCATAGAAATTTCATCTATAATTAAAACTTCCATTCGCTGGTATAAATATCGTTTGCGCCTTTTTTTAATATCGTGTTTTGTGATCATTCTGGGTGGAAAACCAAAGAAGGAATGAATGGTTTGCCCCTGGACATTCAGTGCAGCAATCCCTGTAGGTGCAACGACGACGATTTTCTTTTTGGTAGATTTTCTAAAAAGTTGAAGCAGGGTAGATTTTCCTGTTCCCGCTCTTCCGGTAATAAAAACACTCTTATCTGACTTTTCAAGTAAGTCGAGTGCATATTGATAATCTCCATTTAATTCTAAAGGTTGATCGGGAAACATATTTTATTGATAATCTTGTATTCTTAAAGACAATTGTCCATAAACTTCCTGCATCCAATGCGGACATCTCGAACAAGGGGCGAAAATATCACCATTTCTGGAATCATTGGGGAAGATAAAAAGCATTTTTTTATGTAAATTTGTAACAGTCAAAAAATGCTGGATTTGCAATTTTGCATTTTCATCTATTAAAATATGATGACGATCGTATTTTATAGTAGAAAAAAACAAAGAATCAGCCAGCGTTTGATGATACGTCCGGGCTTTGTTTTTGTAAAAATCCCCCGGATAATCAAGGTTTATGTTCACACTATCCGGTTTTATCCGGAATCCCCCCACCATTACACCAGGATGCACCTTAGCTGAAAAAGAGGCCAATTTTGCTTTTTGCCCTTCTTTCAGTCCCCAAATTTCCATGATACCTTCTTTTTTAAAAAGAACAAAATCTGTCGTTTCGGATGTAAAGAAATTGATTTTAGGTGTTCCTTCTGTTGTTTTTGTTTCATTTTGGGAAAAATCCGGACTGTCCGGCTGACATCCTTCCTGGATAAGCAGAAACAACACACAAAAAATAAATAACTTGTAAAAGGTATTTTTCATCTTACACTTAAACCACTCAACCAGACAAAGATACGAACAGGTATTTGTACTAACAGACAAATAGCAATTAATGAAAAGATATTTACTTACATTGGTTTTATCAGGGTTAACTCTCTGGGGATTTGGACAGGAGAATCGCTCCATTGATGGTGCGGGAAATAATCTGGATCACGGCGAATGGGGCATGGCTGGTACTTCCCTTAAACGAGTGACAACAAATGGATATGGCAACGGCATGAGTTCCCCTTCCGGCCAAAATCGTCCAAGTGCCAGAGAAATCAGTAATGTTCTGGGCGATCAGCAGCAAAGCATTCCAAATGCGCTTGGTTTGAGTGACTACATTTGGGCCTGGGGACAATTTATTGACCATGATATTACCCTGGTACATACAGAATCCGGTGAACATCACAATATTGCCATCCCTGAATGTGATCAGCATTTTGATCCAATGTGTACCGGGACACAGGAAATGCCTCTTGAGCGATCTTCCTATGATCCGACAACAGGAACGAGCCTGGCTAATCCAAGGCAACAAATAAATGTTATTTCCTCCTATATTGATGCATCAGTTGTTTATGGTATCTCTCCTGAACACAATACGTGGATGCGTTCCTTTGTAGATGGAAAATTAAAAATGGCTCCCGATGGATTTTTACCTTATAATACGGTAACTGGAAATCCCGCTTTCCCCATCGATCCCAATGCACCAGATATGGTCATTGCGACTCCAGGAGTAACGAAATATTTTGTTAGTGGCGATGTTCGTGCAAATGAGCATCCTGCGCTGACGAGTTTGCACACCTTATTTGTTAGAGAACACAACCGGCTCTGTGATCAGCTCAAAGCGCAAAATCCAATTTGGGATGATGCACATCTCTACGAGCGTGCCCGCAAAATGGTAGGAGCCTATATTCAGGCTGTTACCTTTGAAGAATTTCTCCCGGCTATGGGTGTGACACTCAGTCCCTACCTCGGGTATGACTCTGAAGAGCAAGCGAGTGTTATGCAGGCTTTTTCCGTAGCAGCTTATCGGTTTGGGCACAGTACAGTTAGTTCTGATATTGTCTTATTAGATGCAAATGGAAGTAGTGACGGCATGCCTGATTTGGATTTGGCGCAGTCCTTTTTCAATCCGACTATTTTACCTGATCTCGGAATTGAACCTGTATTTAGAGGCTTGGCAACACAAGCGCATCAGGAGTTGGACTTAAAAGTTATTCCTGAATTGCGCAATTTTCTCTTTGGCCCTCCGGGTTCCGGCGGGCTGGATTTGCTTTCGCTAAATCTTCAACGCGGACGCGAGCATGGTTTGGCGGATTACAATACCATTCGGGTAAATGTAGGGCTTCCCGCATTGACTGACTTTAGTGAAATCACTTCTAATACAACCATTCAACAGCAGTTAGAATCTCTCTACGGAGATATAAACGACATCGATCCCTGGGTGGGGATGATGGCAGAGGATCATCTTTCAGGAAAGTTATTTGGGGAAACGATGCACAAGATTTTGAAGATGCAGTTTGAAGCTCTTCGCAATGGAGACCGATATTACTACGAAAACGATCCGGCACTAACGGAACAACAAATTCAAGCGATTAAGAATACGAAATTGGCAGATATCATTCGCAGGAATACGAGTATTGAATTTATTCAGAATGATATTTTCAAGGCGTATCCATTTGATGCTGTTTCAACTACTCAGCCGGAGCAGGATGTTTTCAATTTATCCGTCGCTCCGAATCCGATAGGTGCTTCTTTTTCTGTTTTGTTAGAATTAGAACGCAGCTCGAAAACACATATTCAAATAACAGACATTCACGGACGAGTGATGCAAGAGATGAATCTTGAACTGACTGCCGGAAAACAAGGAGTAGAAATAAAGGATGCTGCTTCCTGGGCAAATGGGTTGTATCTCTTGACTTTGACGACGGAGCAGGGAACGAGCAGCATTAAAATTGTAAAATAATTTATTTTAAAAATTCATTTAGTTCTTTTTTCGCTGCTATAATATCTTGATACGGTAGCTTTAGAATTCCCATTATTTTTGTCTTATTTGTTTTAAAAGTCAGGTAGGTTTCAGAGAAATGATTGTCCATAACAATGACTTCATCAAGCACATTTTCATTTCCTGTGGTTGGTTTGTTGTCTCTGTCTTCAGGCAATTCTATATTTATTATTTCAAAATTAATAATCTCTTCCTCACTTTTAAAAAGCCTGTAATCAAAAATACGAATAAGTGATTTTTCTTTTATAATAAAAATTTCTTTCCCATAACTATTCCATAGAAACATTCTAATAAAATAACTCCCAATTAGAAAAAACAAAAAAGAAATCAGAATCAAGTGGGCTATTCCACTCGCTATATCTTTTAAAACAAGACCCATGAGAAAAACGTAACTCCCAAGCACAAGAAAAATACATATAAACAAAAAAAGCCGGGTAAATTGTGGTGCCCTTGAAAGACATTCAATGACAAGAGTCTTGTGGTTTTTTGTTTTATATATCTTAACTTGGTTCAATCCAATGCTTTTATGAGGATTTATTTTAAAAATAGCGTAATCTCCTCGTAAACCTTTTCAATATCATTCCGCTGAAGTTTTAGCAATCCTCTGATTTCTAATTGCTCCGTTTGGAAAATCAGGTAATCCGATTTTTGTGTGTAGGCCACTTCTACTTCATCTAAAACGCTTTCAGTATTCTTTGTTTGCATTTGAGATTCTTCAAATATTTTAAAATCTATTCTATTAAATTCAAAAACTTCTGTCTTTCCCTTGAATAATTTGTAGTCATAGATTCTGTTGATCCTATTTTTATCAAATATGAAAATTTCCTTTCCGTAGCTATTCCACAAGTAAATTCTAAACAAACCATTCGCAATCAAACCAAAAAGGAGCACGCCAAGCAGGGTTCCCATTTTGCGGTAATTTTCATCCGTCATAAAAAAGAAAAGAATAGCCGGAACGACTATGGAAGGAATCAGGGCAAAAATCAAAAATGCCCCTTTAATAAAAAGTGGCTGCTTCGCAATACACTCAATGACCAGTTGAGTATTACTATTTTTTTTATAAATATTTACCTGATTCAAAATGCTTAAAAAAAATATGCCCTGCTTTTACGCAGAGCATATTTTTATGTTTTATATTATACAATTAATTATTCAACAAGAACCTTTCTATACGTCGCCCCTTTCTCCGTTTCTAATTTTATAAAATACATCCCCGCAGCAAAAGCCGTCATGTCCATTTCCAAATCATTCGCGCCTGCTGTCAAATCAAAATTTTGATTATCCATCAATTGTCCCGTCGCTTTGAACAGAGAAACAGCAACTGAAGATTCGGCATTTAGTTGAATATTTAAAAATAAATTATTCTTAACCGGATTTGGAAAAGCAGCAAAGGCACTCAAATCTTCCGGCATGTCAGTTTCAACCAATAGACAATCAGCATTAACTGTAACTGCTTCGGAAACATCCGAGCAATTTCCTCTTGTCGCCACCACAGTATATTCTCCGGCCACAGTCGGCTGATGGGTCAGATCGGTTGCTCCGGCGATATCATTTCCATCGACTTGCCACTGGTAAGTCAACTCGTCTGCGTACAATGCACCCAGCGTGAAAACATTATTTTCACATTCCGCTTTGTTGACAATAGCCACCGGATTACAGTTGGCAGTTTCTTCGATTTTGCGAATATTTCCACTTTCAATCTCTGCGATATACATTTGGCCATATACATCAATTCCAAAACTGGAATATTCCTGTGTGTTGAAAGTTCCTAAATTAGCGGTATTCATGGTTGTCGCATCTGTTCCCCAAATTATACCTGAACATAGATCAGTAAATAGGTAAACGCCATACAAGCCTGCGTACTTCGCTCCCCGATAAACATAACCTCCCGTGATGGAACAACCATTATTATGGTTAAATTCATAAATCGGATCATCGTAATCAGTCGCCGGGCCGCAGCCTGAAGTATTGAAAGGGTGCATTCCTTCGTAGCAACGCCAGCCATAATTTTCCCCACCTGTGCTGGAAGCCGGCTGAAAGTTCACTTCTTCCCAATCGTATTGCCCCACATCCGCAATCCACAAATCGCCCGTTTTCGTATCAAAAGTATATTTCCAGGGATTCCGCAATCCAATTGCCCAAATTTCATCCAATACATTCGCATCACTCAAAAAAGGATTATCAGAGGGAATGCTGTAATTGTTTCCTCCGCTTGTATTATCCACATCAATGCGAAGCATTTTGCCTAGCATAGAATTGCCATTTTGAGCTCGGTTTTGTGGATCTGCAAAAGACCCTCCATCACCCGTACCTATATATAGGTATCCATCCGGGCCAAACTGGATAGCTCCACCGTTGTGATTACTGTAAGGTTGGTTGATAGTCATAATGATAAAAGCAGAAGCGGGATCGGCCTGATTGGGATTATTGGCATCTACGCTGTATCGGGCAATGACCGTATTTTCCCCACTATTGATGTAATTCACGTAGAAATAACCATTGTTAGCGTAATCCGGATGGAATGCGAGTCCCAATAATCCCTGCTCCCAGCCCCCATCTTCGACGATGCTGGTGATATTGAGAAAGGGCGTGGATTCTACGGAGCAATCCGCTGTATTGATAATGCGGATGCGTCCGGCTTGTTCTACGACAAAAAGTCGTTCGTCCCCTGCATTTGCCAAATCTACGGGGTTATTAAAGCCAGAGGCACAGTTGGTAATACTCAGCGTTTGCGCTGATAAAAACTGATTCGTTATTATAAAAATAATAAAAATGTAAAAGAAGCGATTCATTCTGTTTAAATTTTGGTTTACATTGGGCTAAAGATACGACCTTGTAAATTATATTTAGGGGAGAGTTTAAAATTAAAACTAAAAATGTCGGATAAATCCAATTTGTCGGAGTTTGTGGGCTACCTGAAGGAAAGTCAGGAATCGGGGACGTTTATAGAATTGATCCTGAGTCAGTATCATGGTAGTCATTCCGGACTTAAAACCATCTGCATCCGACCGGTATTGCTTAGAGGAGAAATTCAATATTCGGCAGATTATCGGTTTGAGCAAAGGGCGGAATCCAAAAATTATAGTGGGGAACAACTTCTGGAAATGATGACGGGTTTGCTAAAAGAACATTTTAATCAGGCGCATTTATTTACGGATACACAGGATGTGGTTTTTAATTATAACAAGAAAAAGAAGGAAAAAATTTATATAAAAAAACCAACGAAGCAAAAAGTTACCAATTTTGATCACAATAAAACCAAGCAGCATCTCATCCCTTCGGATCGTCCTTTTTTAAAACAACTGGGTATAAGCGGAGCGGACGGAACAGTTTATAAAAACAAATATTCAAAATTTCGCCAAATCAACCGCTATGTGGAAATCATGGATCATTTGCTTCGGGACATTTCTCTGGCGAAGGAACCGGTCATTTTGGACATGGGCAGCGGAAAAGGATATTTAACTTTTGCATTATATGATTATTTTAGGCATATTGGCAACCAAGTGCAAATGAGGGGATATGAATTGCGGGAAGATTTGGTCAACTTTTGCAATACAACAGCAAAGGAATTAGGATTTGATGGTTTGCGTTTTGAAGCCAAAGATATTAATAGTTTTAATGCAAAAAAATCAGATGTGCTAATTGCACTGCACGCATGTGATACGGCAACGGATATTGCCATTGCTAAAGGCATTCAGAGCAATGCGGAATTAATTGTCTGTGTACCTTGCTGCCATAAGCAAATCCGAAAGCAAATAAAATGCAATGGAAATTTGCAATCCGTTTTGAAACACGGCATTCTGGAAGAACGACAAGCCGAATTGATTACGGATGGCATTCGGAGTTTGATATTGGAACAAAACGGATATAAAACAAAAGTATTTGAATTTGTCTCTACGACACATACTCCGAAAAACTTAATGATTGCCGCTACTAAACATAACCAAAAAACAGATATTGATTTTTATAAAAATAAAATTAACGCCCTGAAAACAGAATACGGAATTGAATCGCATTACCTGGAAACGCTCTTGTAATTATTGAATAATAAAATAAAATATTTCTGTTTGCTTTGCGGCCTGAGTTTATTGTTGGGTTGCCGTTCTGAAACCAAAAGAATCAGTAGGTATGCCGTACACGGGATTGATGTTTCCCATTACCAGAAGAAAATTGACTGGCCAGTTGTCGCCGGGCAGGAAATTCAATTTGCCTTTATCAAGGCGACCGAAGGAAGGAGTTTCAAAGATAGTACTTTCATATATAACTGGAGCTCCTGTAAAGAGGTTGGCGTTTTGAGAGGAGCGTATCATTTTTTTCATCCGACTATTCCTGTCAATGCCCAGGTCAAAAATTTTATCAAAACCGTCCAACTACAACCCGGTGACTTGCCGCCTGTGCTGGACGTGGAAGTTGCTAACAGGAAAAAACCGGAGGAGGTCAGAGCTGCTGTCCACAAGTGGCTGCGCCTGGTAGAGCAACACTACAAAGTCAAACCCATCCTTTATACTTATAGTGATTTTTATGATAAGTATCTTTGCGATCATTTCGAGGATTATCCGCTCTGGATAGCCCGATACACTTATGAAAAACCCCTATTAAAAAATGATCGGCAATGGGATTTCTGGCAATACGGCAACCGGGGCCGGCTTGAAGGTATAGAAGGTCATGTGGACTTTAATGTATTCTCAGGCTCCCGGCGGGAGTTAGAGCAGTTGTGTTTTTAGTTGGCATTTGGTGATAAAACTGTATTGTCTGCGACAATTTGTCCTTCAATTTGCTTTAAGAAGGTTTTATTCTACTATTATTAAAATAAGAGAATTAGCAAATACGTACCCTTTTTATCTTACTTGTCTTTTTTCATTAAACATCCAAATTTACCCTACATTTTATTTGTAGTTTTTCTTTGGAGCCAAAATGATTTCATTAATTTCCAATTCCCTAAAAATGCTTTTTAGATATATCTCATTTTTTCTGTTGTTTAGTTTTATTTCTTGTGGGGAAAAAAAGTACAACGACATACAATCAGATGTTATGATCCTTGCGACATGTGATGAACAACCCAAGGGAGGCTGTTATACAGGAAGTAGAATAACATTTCAACCCACGTCCGGAACTCACGAATTTAATGTAACAGAGGAAGAGCAGGTTACTTTTATTTGGACAATTGAAAACACAGAAATTGAAACGCCCTCTCCCCAATATTTCTTCCAGGAACCCGGAGTGTATCCTATAAAACTTGAAATCAGGGGAAAACTTTTTTCTGGTTTTACTGAGACGACGATTGAAATATTTGCCCGACCCAAACTTTACTACCTGGAATCTCCTTATGGATTGCGACACCTAAAAGTAAATCATGTTTTCCCCCATGAACAAGGAGAAAATTACATATTTTTTAACAGCATGTCAGAACTAGATACACGATCCCGTTTTATAACCGTAAATTTTGACCTTAGTGAATCTTCAAACCTTCAATTTCCTCCCAGTTATTTTTTGCCGAATAGTTTCTTCCTAGATGTCCCTCCCAATGACGTGCTAATTTTTTCTGACGAGGAAGTCAATCTCGTTGACATGGAGAATAATGAAATTCCTTTTAATATCCATCCCGTCCCGGAGTCCGCTATAAATTCCGGTAATGATTTTTTGGGATTTTATAAAAAGCATAATAATATAAAAATAAATATAATAAAAAGAGATGGCACTTTTGCGCCCCTAAATCCTGCCGCCTGGGATCTGGTACAGTCCGGTTATGTTTTAGAATCAATATTCCCGGTGACGGCAGATGAAATTTATGCTGAATGTATTTCCCTGGATATCCCGCCCCATACTAAGCTCATACAAACAGATACTTCCGGTCAAATAAATTGGGAGAAAATTATTCCTTTTGAAGATATTGTATTTTATAAAAAAACAACTCAAGGCCTTTTTCTGGTGAATAAGGAAAACAGAAATTATACTTTTGCCATGCTTGACGACTTTGGGGAAACAGTTTGGAGCCTCCAATTTGAGCAAATTGGAGAACCCAGATTTGAAGCACTTCAGGCAGACTATTCTATTTTTGAAACCTCCGATCACTTTTTGATTTTTTTAGATTGTTTTAGAATAATCAAACTGGACAAAAACGGCTCCGTTATTTTTGATAAAATACATGGGATAAAAACCGATGTTTTCGGCTACGCCGTAAAAAATATCCGTGGGAATTTTTTGATGTTTGGGACAGAAAACTGGCAAGGAACCACCGTTGCTATCCTTGGATTTGAAGTGGATGAACAAGGGGAAATTATTCCATAAACAAATCATTTTGAACCTCTTCTTATTTCTTTTAAAAAAATCTAAAATTTTAACACTTTTCACAATTTACTGATTATCAGCACAATATAATACTTTCTATTGCCCACTTCTTGGTTAAAGATACTACTATGTATTGCATAGTACTATAAAAAACCCTATCTTTGAATTATCAAAAGAATATTTCTAATCAGGTTCTATGAAACTGGAAAATACAAAAGCACAAATGAGAAAGGGCGTTTTAGAACTCTGCATTCTTTCTATAATAGCGGAAAAGGAAGCCTACCCGTCGGACATTATCGGCAAGCTAAAAGAAGCCGAATTGATCGTCGTGGAAGGAACGCTTTATCCCCTCCTGACCCGCTTAAAGAATGCCGGGCTGTTACATTACAACTGGAAGGAATCCCGCTCCGGGCCTCCCCGAAAATACTATCACCTAACTGACGAAGGCCAGTCCTTTTTGGGCGAGCTGCAAAATACATGGGAAACATTAGTCAACGCAGTTGGACAAACCACTAAAAACATCAAATCATAATGAATAAGATATTAAATATAAATTTGGGCGGCTATCCCTTCACTATTGATGATGATGCTTACCAACATTTATCGGGTTACCTGAATACGCTTCGAAAACACTTTTCCTCTTCGGAAGGTAGCGAGGAAATCACCTCTGACATTGAAGCGCGCATGGCCGAATTATTGGTCGAACGACTAGACAACCGTCAGATAGTCAGTATGCCGGATATTGAAGGCGTTATCGATATTATGGGTAAGCCGGAAGATTTTGGGGCGGAAGGATTTAGCGAACCGGCTTCTGCTGCACAAGGCGAAGAGGAATACCAAACAGGTAAACGACTGTTTCGGGATACGGAGAATAAAGTAGTAGGAGGTGTTTGCTCCGGACTGAGTGCTTATTTTGGCATAGAAGATCCGATTTGGATGCGGGTGGCTTTTGTAGTGGCCTTTTTTACAATAGGATTTAGTTTATTGATATACATTATACTACTTTTTATAGTGCCGGAAGCCAAAACGGCCTCAGATCGATTGGCCATGAAAGGAAAGAAGGTCAATATTAAAAACATCGCCAAGCAGATAGAGGATGAAATAGATAATTTTGGCGAAACCATATCTAACCTGGGAAATGATTTTTCCGGGCAGGAATCAAAAAAAAAAATTCTAAAGGCTCTGCCTCCGGCCGAACACGAAATGCTGTAAATCTTTTTATCGGGTTTATCGGCACAATTGTTCTGACCGTTTTTAAAGTCATCCGAAGTGTTTACAAGCCGCTTCTGATGATATTCAGCCTTGGGTTGTTGTTTTTACTTGGCTCTCTTTGGATTAGCGCAATTTATTTATATGTTTTTCATGCAGATGGATTACAGTACTTTTTAGATGATTCTGCATGGACAGCCGGACTAGGACTCTTTAACGTCCTGTTCATAGTAGGCGTTCCGATCATTGCCATTCTGGCTGTTGTTTCCAAGATGTTGTATCACACTCGCCTCAAGCCAAGGGTCAATGCCGGGATGTGGGCATTTTGGTTGGTGAATTTAATTTGCTTTGCTTTTCTAGCGGTACGGGTTGGGTTGGAATACAAAGACCAGCGCACTTCGGATCGGGCGATTCCACTTCAAATTGAAGGAGACACTTTTAATATCTCCGGCCAGAAAATGGCTGTCGGAACCATCCTACAGGATTTTGGCGGATTGAAAATTTCCAAGGATAATATTTATTCTCAAAATATAAAATTAAATATAACAAAAAGCAAAGATGGTTCATTTCATCTGACCGAAACCCGAAAAGCGCAAGGAAGAAATCCCAATCAGGCACAAGTCCATACTCAAAGTATCGAATACGATGTTACACCTTATGAAAATGGAATAAGCATTCTGGATGGTTTTCAAATAAAAAAAGAAAACAAGTGGCGGGATCAGCATATCGTTTTGAATCTTGAGGTGCCGGAAGGTAAAACACTCACTTTGGATAAATCCGTCCAGCGTTTTATCAATCGCTTTCAGCTAGAAAACCGGAATTATATCTATGGAATGTGGGAAGGTAAAACCTGGGTCATGCGGGAAAGAGGATTGAGGTGTATTAATTGTTCGCCGGAAGAAATGGAAAAGTTGGGTGTGGATAAATATTCAGATTTTACAAATTTTAATAAAATCCACCTTGAAGGTAAAATGAAAGTGGATGTGGAGCGCAGAGATTATTTTAAAATTGAAGTCCGAGGAAATGAAAAATACACCTCTACACTTAGGGCTTCTCAAACCGGAAATCTGCTAAGTCTTTCCACGCCTATGAAAAATACGGGTAGCCCGATTCGGGTAAAAATATATATGCCGTCCCTTAAATCACTGCAAGCCGTCGAAACGGATGATATTGAAATTGAGACATTTTATGAAGACACACTGAGTTTGTTATTGGTTGGAAATATGGAAACCGAGCTAAAAGCAGATTTAAAAATGCTCTCCCTCGATATGGCCGAAAAAGCCAAACTAAGAACCCGGGGAAGTTGCAGCCAATTCAATGCCGTTGTAGCGGATGAGGCGCGGATTGATGGAGACCGGATGGAAGTTAAAAATGCTGACCTCCGCGTACTAAACGATTCCAGGGTAAAATTAAAAGTAGATAAGGAGGTACAACTGGAAGAATCTGAATCTTCCGATGTAACCATTAAAGGAGATCCGATAATAAAAAGAACGGATCAAAACAATTAAGGATGTTATTTTAGGTTTTAGCAACTGAAAACCAATATACGGATTGCAGATATAGTTCTGCAATCCGTTTTTTTATGTTTCCACTTACCACTCACCGCAAAA
>JAHDCK010000098.1:12366-13087 GCA_020629915.1 Saprospiraceae bacterium | reverse complement strand
ACGGAAAGCCCAATCGTCTAATGGTAAATAGCGTTTTTCTTTTGTGCCCAGAATAAATTCATGAGCCTCTGATGGAAAGCAATTTTTATCTGCTAAATCAAAATTTAAAACCAGATCCATTTGCACTCCGGAATACATTTTGAAAGAAAGTTGCTCATCCCAAAGTCGAAAGAAATTAAAGAATGGAGCAATCCAAAACAAGCCGGCTAGAATAAACAGAGCAACACTTTTCATTCCAAATTCAAAACTCCAACGCCATTCACCCCAAAACAAAACATATACAATAAATACATTAGCAATATTCCAGGGCCATACCACAGGATTCCAGCTGAGGCCAAACGGACCAAGCAACAATAAAACTCCTATATGTAATATTGCCGTAAATACTACTCCAATTCTTCGTGTGGCAGGGAAGGCCAAAAGAAGACCACAGGACAATTCAAACAAAGCCATTCCGATAGCCAAAGCAACAATTTCACCCAAGGGCTGAGTGAAGTCAAAGGCTTCCATTAGCCAGGGAAAAGTATCAGAGGTAAACTGAACATTTAATTTCTGCACTCCAGACCAAAAATAAATTCCTATAAAAACAATTCTAATGCATTGCAGTATTGTATTTTTTTTGTCTGGGTAAAATAAAGAATAACCTGCCAATCCCAATATTAAGATATATTGATAGACCCATATTTGCAGCCGGGATAAATCAAGAGAAAGGAGTATGGTG
>JAHDCK010000098.1:0-12356 GCA_020629915.1 Saprospiraceae bacterium | reverse complement strand
ACTTTCTTATACGAAGAAAATAAATATCCTGGTGCAGCAGCAACCAACACAAGAAAAAAAATAATATTTAAATAAAAAGGCAAACTATAATCAGCAAACCCCAGCAAGGATAGATGCGGAAAACTACGCCCCTCGTCTATCCACAGGGAAGAAGAAATAATCATTTGAATAAACAGTCCTGTCAGGGAGATAATACTTGCGTTTTTTATCATATCTAAAGAAAATAATTTTATGATAAAAATGGATTCAGGATTCAAATGTACACCATTTCCCAATTTGATACAAAACAAAAACAAAAACAAAAAACCTGTTTTTGGGCACTAGCTTGGCACAGCATTTGCAAAATAGGTTAATGTCAGTCAATGACAATCAACTAGAAAGATACACTTCATAAACTAAGAACGAGAAATTTTCTTCTACTCCATTTCTCTCCTATAAACTACTAAAACTACTTTTTCATCATTCACATTCGTGTTGTCATTTTAATCCTGTGGCGCACAAGCAGATTTTGCTAATAATATAAAAATTATTAGCCTTCAAAGCCTATGTTTTTTTTGTACTGAATATTTAAAAAACCCTTATAAAAACAATCATTATGACTTGGGCACTATCCTCCTTATTATCGGCATCAGTATTTATTTTATTCTTTTTTTCCTCATTTAAAGCTCAGGCAGCCTTTACTTTTGAGCACCCACTGGAAGTACGAGAACTAGGCATTGGAAATATGCTGAGTTGGAGCACAAACTTTGAAGACAATAACCAATTCTTTATGGTTGAAAAATCTTTTAATGGTGTGGATTTCGGTAGTATTGGTCTGGTTCAGGGAAATGGAAATTCCACCAATATCAATGATTATCGCTTCCTTGATTTATCTGCCAATACCGGAGATATGTTTTATCGGCTCAAGCAAATGGATATGGATGGGAGTACTACTTTCAGTGAAATTATTTGCATCAAACGAAATAAAGAAAACAATATGAGTATTACTGAAATACAAACTACGCAAGTCACTAATGAACTTAATTTTATTATGTACACTCATGAAGATGCTCTTTTGGAATATAAAATTTTAAATACAGTAAAAGAAGTAATTTCAACTGGAGAAGTGGCCACTTTAAAGGCTGGAAACAACAAGTTAAAACTAAATATATCTGAAATACCTAATGGTACATACTCAGTTGAATTATATTCAGATAATGAATCAGAAATTATCAACTTTGTAAAATCAGAAAACAAACCAACACGAGCCACCATGAAATAAACCTCATTTTTTTTAATTTAAATCCCCAATCAAATTCTATCAAAACATATTCTTAAAACCCATTAAATGAGTTGACCCAAATCCCATACTCATTTTTTTATCCCATAACTGTATCCTGATTTATTAACTTCAAATCAAATTAAACCTTGAACCCCGGGAGAGGACTTCAAACGTTCTCTCCCGATTTTAACCACTAAAAATTTTAATCACTCATATAAACTAAATTTAAAACTTAACTTTTCTTTTCTAGCTTCATATTTATTTAAGGTTCATTTAACATTTATTTTCCCAGGGAGTGCGTCTAGTTGTCGCACTCCCATTTTTATGGGATATTTATGCTTACTTATTCATGATTCCCAATTTGGCACAGGTTTTGTCTTTTAATTTTACCAAATCGGGAATCCAACAAAACCATATCCCGCCTCTATCATCCATATTTATTTTTTCAATACAATATTTTATTTATACATAAATAGATCAACTATCTATATATGTGCCTTACACAAATACATTTTTTGTATTAAGAAAAATAAAAAAATCCATCAAACTAAATTTTTTTTCACTAAAATAACTATTATGAAATCCCCTATCAATTTTTTAATGGCTCTTGCTGCTGTATTGTTTTTCAGCGTTACAGCAAAGGCCGATTGCAGCTATGCCGTTCCGTTAGAGGGAACTGAAATCGGAATTGGCAATTTATTAACCTGGAGTACCGAAATTGAAATTAACAACAAGTACTTCATCGTCGAAAAATCTTTTGACGGAATCGAATTTGGTGGTGCCGGCATTGTGGAAGGCAATGGTGACACCGACGAACTAAAAACGTACCGCTTCCTGGATTTATCTGCTAATGCCGGATTGATTTATTACCGATTAAAGCAGGTGGACTTCACCGGTGAGGCAACTTTTACCCCCATTGTGGCCGTAAACAGAAATACGACCAACAATTTTATGGTAACCAGTATGAGTTCTACTACGCTGGATAAGGATTTTGCCTTTAACTTTGAATCTATGGTAGAAGGCAAGATTGATTTTTCCATATCTGAAAAAATCTCTCAATCTATTGTAAAAACCGGGCAAATTGAAGCAAGAAAAGGTATCAATGAATCTATTATTGACTTATCAGCTTTAGATAACGGTATTTACCAAATTACAATTGAAATGGCTGATGAAAAGGAGACCCTGTATATCCAAAAAGTCAACTCAAATGAAATGCCTAAAACCAGTTATGCACTTAAGAATCGATAATCCCTATCGGAATTCTAATTATGAATGATCCCTACAAAGCCTGCTTCCATTCTGGAAGCAGGTTTTTTTTGTTGCAGACAATTTTCCTAACTTGCAAAAAAATGATAATGACTACATTGAATAAGATAAATGTCATCAATTCTATAAAAAAGCTGGATGAAGCAGATAAAGAATTGTTGCGAGCTGCCCGGAAAGCACTAAAAAATGCCTATGCCCCCTACTCCAATTTCCAGGTCGGAGCTGCCCTTAGATTGAAAAGCGGGATTATTGTACCAGGTAGCAATCAGGAAAATGCTTCCTATCCGCTATGCTTGTGTGCAGAGCGCGCTGCTCTGGCTGCAGCGGCCAATCTTTATCCAAAAGATATACCTGTCAGTATGGCCATCACGGTAAAAAGCAAGGAAAAGAAAATCAAAAGCCCCGCTACCCCTTGCGGAGCTTGCCGTCAGGTAATTGCCGAATCAGAATTCAGGTATAAACACCCCATTCGAATAATTTTACAGGGAGAGTCCGGTCCGATATTCCTCGTTCCATCCATAAAAGATCTTTTACCCCTTTCCTTTGACGGCACCTTTCTTTGATTCCATCACGATACGACATTCCAATCCTTCGAGGTGAAAGCTTAACCGACCTCTTTTGTTGAGCCAGTTTACCACGGTTTCCCCCAGTAAATCTTTCCGCCAGCCCTGCTTGAGCACATCGGGAAAATACCGGCGATTGGTTTTCATTCTCTTGAGTTCGAATGCGGGCATAAGGAGCAAAGGAGCTATGCCCAATTCCAAAGATTTACTTTTTATTAATACTTTTAAAATATCAAATAGAATTTCATCTTCCGGTCGGGTTCGGGTTGGCTTTTCTACACTATTGACCCATTTTCGTTCTTCTTCTGTAACAGGGGCAACAGCCATATCATACCAAATTTTAAAGTATTCCTGCTTTTTTAAATAACGCACCATTCGACGATCTCCCTTTAAAGCAGAAACACCGGAAGCAGCATTTTTTAATACGACCGGGACGAGTTTGTCAGATAGAATTTTGTCTTTGGGTTTATTTTTTTCCCTTGCCTCTCCTGCCCGCCATTTATATATTCTTAATAAAAAGATTTTTTCTTCATCGGATAATCTAAAAAATTTGGAGTAACGAAGGGCTTCTTTAGTGTGATTATTTTCGTATAATTTTTTAGAACATAGCTTCTCACATTCCTGTTGGATCATCTCAATGCGATTCAATTGTCTTGCTTTTTCCCACAGGCTCTTCCATAATGGATTTAAATATAAAACATCCTTCAATGCGTAAGCCAATTGAGATTCGTTTACCGGGCGAGACGACCAATCCGAAACCTTCATCGCTTTATTGACGTGGATATTCAGTTCCTTGGAAACCAAAGTTTGGAATGCGACCGGATAGGGATAGTGAAGAAACCCGGCTGCTATTTGCAAATCGATCACATTTTTGGGAAGTATGCCATACAATTGAAATAAAATCCGGTAATCATTTTCTCCGGCGCAGGTGATTTTTATTATATCCGGATTCTTGATCAATTCTAAAAATCCATCGAGATGCTCCAGCAAAATGCTGTCTAAAATGTAATTCCCCTTTGGGGTAGCAACTTGTACCAGACAAAGTTTTGGAATATAAGAGCGTTCGGAAATAAATTCGGTATCAAATGCCATCCATTCTACTTCCTTATTTTCCTGATAGAAAGCATTTAGGGCATCCAATGTTTTGATAAAACTAAACTGTATTTTTTTCTGCATAAAGACCGTGCCCTCCCGATAATGTAAAAAGGCTCGCCGAAAATACGGCAAGCCTTTCTCAATTAACAACAGTTTTACAATTTTCTTAGTAGGAACCCTGCATTTTTACAAACTTTTTAGGTGGAGTGGGTTGTCCATCCACTAAAATGTGAACCAAATAGGTTCCGCCACTTAGATTTTTCAGATTCATACTATAAATATTTTCTCCTCTCTGAGAGGCAAAATGCTCCATGATAACCGTTCTACCCAACAAATCTGAAATTCTAACTTCAATGTCGCTGTTCATCTGTTGGGAGAAATAAACGACATTCAATTCATTTCTGGCAGGGTTCGGATAAACATCACTGATTTCCTCCCAGTCACCGCATTCTGCATTTACAGAAATTATATTAGAATAAGTAAATGTTCCATCCAGATCTACCATTTTTATTCTATAATAATTTTTGCGCTTGAGCTCTTCATCCATGATAGAATATTCTAATTCTTCTGAACTGTCTCCAGCAGCTTCCAGCTCCTCTACGGTTTTGAAATTCCGTCCGTCATAACTTTTTTCAACGGCAAAATACCAGGCATTGACTTCCGAATAGGTTGTAAAGGTAACTTCAGCAATGCAATCATTGACCGTTGCTTTAAGATCACCCAATTCTACAGGCAAAGCACTGGCCAGACAAATCGCTCCGGTGAATAACTCACTGGACTTCATGTCTGTCATCCCAGATCTCGAAATTTTCAGATGGTTCGGATCGCCTTCAACACAGTCATCAATTTCTGAAGGTTGTACCGGGCTGAAACAATTATCCGTTCCTACAAAATCCCATTTAGATTCTGATAGTTCTCCTCCGTCCGTATTGCCATTGACTCCGACATAACGAGACAGGTAAACTTTCCCGGCGGTGATACCGGGTCCGGCCATCGTTTCATCAAATTGAATTTCCAAATCGATGTCAGAGGTTTGAGAAGCTCCTTGTACTTCCCAGGTTCTGGCTGCAGAGGATCCATTGACTTTTGTCCCTGTCTTTCCGCTGGCATAAACATCTTTAAATACCCGCAGGCTTACACGCTCAGCCGTTCCATTATGCTTAACCGTGGCAGGGTTGTAACTTTCGGAAGTACCAACCGGAAAATCCGTCTTGTCTGCCCCTACCTTATCTCTTTTCAGAAAACCAACCGAGGCATTTGGATTATCTGTCTGCACAAAATATTTATCCTGACAGTAGCCAGTTATTTCTCCTTCATCGTCATCTCCAATACATAAATCATGATCTAATATGACTTTTCCCTCTGCAAATTCTACTTTAGAACGCACTTTTGTTCCGGAGTTTAAAACTCTGACGTTCTCTTTATTTTGAATTTTAATATTGGGAAAAGAAGTAGTATTAGTACAATCTCCTCCCCCATCGATTTCCTGCTCTCCTTCAGTACAATCTCCTTTTTCAAAGGACACGGTTCCGGTTCCGGGGATTTCCGCTGCTGTTTTATTCGTCCAGCGTGTTCCCATAAAAGTAACTTCTGCTTTTTCTGCTATTTCAACGGTTCCTTCGTTTTCCATATCTCCACAGACCCCCAGCGACAATTGGCAAAAATCATTTCCTACACCTGTAGGAGGCGTAAAGACTTTTATACCATTGGCGCATCCGGTCGAGGTGCTTGCTACCCGGACACTGAGTTTTTCCTGTGCTTGCAGGGAGGTGATAGAAAAACAGAGAAAGAATACGGAAGCAGAGAGCAATTTATTATATATATTTATTGCTTTCATTGTTTTTATATTTATAAAATGAATAAAATGAATCTGAAAAGTGCAGGAGGAATATTCCTCCTGCTGCTGTTATTTTGTTTTCAGATTATTTCTCTGCTTCTACTGTTTCCATTTGAGATTCACTGCTGTTATTCAACATCGCTTTGATGCTCTGAATTTCAGATTGCAGCTCGGCAGTTAATTGGGCATTCTGGTTCAATGCTGCTTTTAGTGCCTGATCCTTTTGAGCCAACTGAGCCTGAGCGGCTTCGAGTTTTTGATTTAACTCTTTGACTGCTTCCACTAAAACAGGAGTCAAACGGGCATAATCTACTGCTCTGTAACCCTCTTTGTCTGTCATCACCATTTCAGGATAAACTTCTTCTAGTTCCTGAGCGATTACACCAATCTGAAGGTCATTGCTAAACTGGCGTGAAGCAAATTTTGCGTCGTTTTTGAAGTAGTAGGTAACGCCACGCAGTTTCATTAAGTTATCCAGGGCATTCCCAATTGGAGTGATGTCTTCCTTAAATCGTCTGTCAGAACAGGCACCAAATGTACCCGTGTAACACAGGTTACCGTTTACACTGAAATTACCCGTATAATCAGCGGCACCATCACCGCGAATAACCATTACAGTTCCAGTTGCATTCGCCAGGCTAAACAGAGCACTCTTTCCGTCCGCATGAGCTGTTTTAATACTTACACCGGAAGATTCATTGATTTGAAGGAAAGAATCATCAGCATCCACCCCGTCATTTATTCCGAGAATAGCAGTTCCTGTACTAAATCTCAAAAACCCTTTTGCATCACCGGATGTACTATATCCAAAAGAAGCTAATGGTTCTGATCCTTTTCCTCCGTCAATAGTCCCGGCAAACATTCCAATGGTGCCACCCCCTAATTCATAACCAGCACTTACTCCTTTCGTTGTTCCCGCTACACCATATACATTAGCTCCGGCACTAAAGAAAGCATTTTCTCCAACAGCAAACTCCTTACGAGCTTCCATATCGCCATTTACATCCAATGTTCTGCTTGCATTTTTATTGATACCTACTTTTCCATTAGTTGTTAAGTCATCATCAATAGAAGTTGGAGCAGCACCCGTTTTAGCATTGAAAAAAGTAGGGGCAGATTCTCCAATGGGAGCAATTTTACCTGCTAATTTTTGATACCGCTTTCCATCTGCCAATCGGATCTCTGTTCCATCAGGAATATTGGCAATATCAGCATCCATATCTGCTTTTGTAGCATATTTTCTATAAGTCGCTACTTGCTCCCAGTTACCAGCAATTTTGCGATATTTTTGTCCTGTAGGCAACGCTGCTTCTGTTCCGTCAGGTGAAGTCACATCTGCTAGCAGATCTGCTTCTGTCGCATACTGTTTTACAGCGGCAGCAGCAGCTTTTTCAAAACCAGTTGCTTTTTTGAAGTAACGTGTTCCATCCGCCAAACGAGCTTCTGTACCAACAGGAGCACTAACATCTGCATCCATTGCGGCCTTAGTCGCATATTTTCTATAAGTTGCAAATTTTTCAAAAGCTCCTGCAATTTTACGATACTTAGACCCATCTGTTAACTCCCCTTCTCTTTGATTTTCTGCTGCTGCATCTGCATTCATTGCATCTTCAGAAGTATAAGGACGAATGGAAGCCATTTTTTCAAAGGCACCTGCTCTTTTCAGGTATTTAGTTCCATCAGCTAATTTTCCTTCTCTTCCAATTGGAGAGGCATCCTGATCTGCTATTACAGCATCTTTGGAGGCATAAGGTTTTACAGCATTTACTCTTTCCCATGATCCAGCTTTTTTGATATAGCGCTGTCCTGTAGGCAATTCGGCAGTTGAACGATCCGGTGCAGCAACATCTGCTAATACATCTGCTTCGGTCGCATATTTTTTGATTGCAGGGACACGACCGAATTTTCCAGCCACTTTTCGAAAGCGCGTTCCATCCGGAAGTTCACCCACTGTTCCGTCTTTAGAAGTTGCATCGGCATCCACATCGGCTTCCGTCGCATATTTTTTAATGGCAGCAGCTTTTTCCCAGGTTCCGGCTACTCTTACATACTTTGAACCATCTGGTAATTCACCTACTGTCCCGTCAGGAGCAGCATCTGCCAACAGTCCTGCTTCCGTAGGATACTTTCTTATAGAGGCCAGTTTTTCCCAAGTACCTCCCATTTTCACATAACGTTGTCCGGTTGGCAACTCTGCTGTCGCACGATCCGGTGCAGCAACATCAGCCATTACATCTGCTTCCGTCGCATGCTTCCTGATTGCTGGCACCCGACCAAATTTTCCGGCTACCTTACGGTAGCGGGTTCCATCAGCTAATTCACCAACTGTTCCATCTTTAGAGGTTGCATCGGCATCTACATCAGCTTCGGTCGCATATTTTTTGACAGCCGCCATTTTTTGCCAGGAACCAGCCACTTTAATGTATCGCTGACCTTTGCCTAATTCAGCTGTTGAACGATCTGGTGCAGCAACATCTGCTAACACATCAGCTTCGGTCGCATATTTTTTAATGGCAGGTACCCGACCAAACTTTCCAGCCACTTTGCGGAAGCGGGTTCCATCCGGAAGTTCACCCACTGTTCCATCTTTAGAAGTTGCATCGGCATCTACATCGGCTTCCGTCGCATATTTTTTAATGGCAGCAGCTTTTTCCCAGGTTCCGGCTACTCTTACATACTTTGAACCATCTGGTAATTCACCTACGGAGCCATCGGGTGCAGGATCTGCTAACAGATCCGTTTCCGTCGGGTATTTTCTTACCGTTGCCAGTTTTTCCCATCGGCTTCCTATTTTAAGGTATTTCTTACCATCTGCTGTTTTTGCTTCAGAGCCATCGGGTGCAGTAGCATCCGCCATAACATCAGCTTCGGTGGGATATTCTCCATAGGTGCCAATTCGTCTCCAAACACCATCCGCATCTTTCAGATAGCTTTTCCCATCATCAAGCAGGGCTCTGGTTCCTTTAGCCGCAGCAGCGTCTGCATCCATATCGGCTTTTGTAGCGTATTTGCGGACACCGGAAGGAGATTTCCATTTGCCCAAGGTTTTATCATAAACATTTAACCCTTTAGAGTCCTTATTATACAAAATAAGACCGTCTGCGGGATCTGAAATAGCAGCGATCTCATCATTTGTCAATCTTGGAATAAGAATACCTTTGTCGTTGCACTCTACCTCGAAGGCAGCACTTGGGTCAACAGTAGCCAGTTTAGATTTTTCAGCAATCTTTACCTGAGCATTAATTTTTGTAGAAAAAGTGAGGAAAAACAATAAAGTAATCCCCAAAACTTGAAGTAATTCAAATTTTTTCATAACTTTGGAATAAGTTTAAGAGAGTTTAACAATTAATGAATGAGTAGCCAAAAAGGTCAGCACACCTTTTTGGCTTTTTTTATGTCTTTATTTTGGTTTAAATTGTTTGAAATTTCTTCTTAAAATAAGAATCCGGATTTCTTGATTACAAGTCTCAATATAAGTTCCAATTTCACCTCTACTTTCTATTATATACTTCTTTTTGTGACTATACTTTTTCCCCTTAAAAAAAATGTTAAGGTATTGTTAAGAAAAGTGAGAGCAAAGAAAAATTCTACAAAATACTGACAATCATATTGTTATACATATATAAATCCCATAACGAGAAAGGCAACTGTGACTAAAATAAGGAGATTCAATTGAGGATTATGACATTAATTATTGAAATTATTTGGCCGGAAGGAAAATTTCTGCCATCATACAGCGAGCACTTCCTCCTCCATATTTCTCAATGGTATAGATAGGAACCGGCAATAAATGGGTAAGGGCGTTTAGGCTCTCAATTTGGGAAGGAGCCAGGGATTGATAAGCTTGTTCAGACAGCACGAGGAAGGATTCCCCTTCCGAATTTTTGACCTGTAACATATTCCCGGCAAAGGCATTCATTTGGTCAAAGGTGATTTCAACCACCTTTTTTTGTGTTTTTTCAAAAATATTTTTCAAATAATTTTTCTCTTCTGGATTTGTCACACTTTCCATACAAATTACTACAAAATCTTCTCCTAAAGCCATCATTACATTTGTGTGATAAATCTGCTGTCCATTTTGATCAACAGCTGTAAATTCCACCTTTTCATATTCTGCCCAGCGACAAAACTCCTGTAAAAGTTTGGGATGGGTTCTTGGACTCAGGCAAGCGTACACCAGGCGATTCTCGCGATCCATGATCATACTGCCCGTTCCCTCCAGAAACATTTCATTATCTTCTGAAGCCGTCAAATCCAACAAATCCTTTTTTAAAAAATGGGTTTCCACCTGACTTAAAATATCCTTACTGCGTTCCAACCGGCGATTGGGCGCATTCATCGGGTACAAGATGACTTTTCCGTTGTGATGGAAAGTCACCCAGTTGTTAGGAAAAACAGCATCGGGTTTAACGGGAGTTTCAGAATCCTCCGCCACCAAAACATTGATACCTTTTTCTCTTAAAATATGAACCATCCCGTCAAACTCTTCAATCGCTTTTTCCCGGATGGCATTTACATTTTCAGATCCCTCACTATTCTGGAAAGCATTATTTTCGGCGGTTTGAATATTAAATCCAAAATTGGCCGGACGTACCATTAATATATTACTGGTGATTTGAGCTGATTTAGGCATGATTTCATTTTAGTTAGGATTGCCCAAATTTACTTATTTTTAATTTTATTTTTAAAACAAAAAAACAATGGATTTTTTAAATATTTATCTTTTTTAATTTAAACATCAAACGCAATTTACTTTGCAGGTTTTATGAAACTATATTAGGCACATTAGAACATATAAATTTTTTATCATTATAACAAAACCCACGACCCGCTCTTCCTTGATCTTGCGCCTGAACTTGCTCGTAAACTAGAACTTCATCAACAATCTCCCCCACCCTTCTTCTTCGTGCAAATGGAAAAACTCTTCTTGCTTAAGAAGACGCTCTTCATCATTGAAGCCAAGTTGAAGGGCATTTTCGAGGTAGTATAATATGGTACTCTTTTTTCCATCTTCAACCATACCCACAACCCTCGCCGCTTCAAAATAATCATCTCCGGTAACTAAGCCGATCTTGTTAGTGACTTTTCGGAAGGCTTTTCTGGCAGATTTGTAATCTCCTAACTGATGGTATAAGTGAGCTGAATCTTTCATCATATGATATTCTGCTAATTCATCTGCTTCCCGTTTTTTGGCTTCGGCTTCTGTGGGCAAAACATAATTGAAGCCGGAGCGTCCGGCATATTCAGCAGCGGAACCCAAGCCGATTTCAGCTCTGCGCTTATCCAAATTCCATTCTTCTTCAATGGGCTGAAATTGATATTCGAGTTTTCCCTCTTTGTTGTAATGACCAATCATCTGGGAACCATATCGCTGTTTTTTAAAATTTGCTAGTGCAACCCTATCATACAGATAAGCATAATTTTTTGGTGAAACTTCTTTGGTTTCCAGTAATGGTTGCATCAGGTCCAGGGCTTGCTTTTGGAAATCGGGTTTTTGATCGGCGTGTTGAGCCAGCAGCCAGGCAGCACTAGCTCCATCCGGGCCAACTTCCGATATTTTGGGCCAGCCGCCATTGGATTCCACCAGTTCCATCATCCGGCTTGTATTTTTTTCATCCAAATCCAAAACGGTATCCCGGTAAGCGATGGTTGTTTCGTGTTGGTTGCCATGTTTTTGCATAGCTTCTATCCACGCCCGGCGATAATGCTGATCTTCTTTCCGCATGGCGAGCAACTCTTTTCGCAGAGGCATATTGAGTGTTGCCTCAAAAGCTTTCAGGCCTTTTTCCGCTGTGGCAACAATTTTATTCCACTTGCCTTCTTTTTTTCGGAGGTTGTCAAAGTCCGTGTCTTGCTTCATCCAATCTACGTCTGTCCAGCCTCCTTTTATGGATTTCTTCAGCCATTTTCCAGCACATTTGGTTTCTCCTGCGAGGGAGGCAGCGCAGGCAGCATTGTATAAATTCCGGTAGGTTGCTTTGCCTGTTTTAATAGCTTTTTTATAATAATTAAATGACTGTTCATAATTTTTTTCGTCGTAATATTGATCTGCTTTTTTTAGAAAACCCTGAAAATCTTCTTGTCCTAATAAACTAAGCGGTGAAATTATTAATATTATAATTATATTATAAATCCAATTCATATTGTAAAATATTTTTAAACTAAAAGATACGTCTTATAACGTAATTGTGCGTTAAAAGTACGAATTTCAAAATAAAAGCGTTACTTTTTGGTTGTTTATGGGTTTTAATTATAAAATGAAAACAATGGTTTTTGGAGCAGTTGGCTCAGTGCGTTGCAACAAACTAATTGGTTTTTAAAAAGTTAAACGACG
>JAHDCK010000097.1 GCA_020629915.1 Saprospiraceae bacterium | reverse complement strand
ATCTTTTTGGAATTTTATATTTAGAAAATAATAAAACGGGAGGTGCATTTACAGAGGATCGGGTATCGCTTTTACGTCTGCTTTCTTCCCAAATGGCTATCTCTATTCAAAATGCAAAGCTCTACGCCAACTTGGAGGAAAAAGTAAAAGAACGTACAACTGAACTCGAAGCTGAAAAGCAAAAGTCGGACGAATTACTCCATATAAAAGATCGGATTTTCAGAATCATCGGCCATGATTTGAGAAAACCCGTCATCGCTTTTAGGGGAGTGGCAAAAAAAGTCAACTACCTCATTCAAAAGCAAGATTATGAGACTCTGGAAAAAGTCAGTCAAAGCATCGAACGGGATACCCTGGGATTAAATACCCTCACGGACAACCTACTCAACTGGGCCTTATCCCAGGACAACGCCGTTCCCCATCATCCCAGCAATCAACATCTGGCCGAAGTGGTGGACGAAGTTTTTATAACACTTTCCAGATTGGCAGAAGACAAAGAAGTCGCCTTAGTTTCTGAAATACCCGCAGGAACTATCGTCTTTGCTGACCTCAATTCCCTGCAAACTATTATTAGAAATATTATTGATAATAGTATAAAATATACGAACTCGGGAGGAAGCATCCTTTTGAAAACCGAGGAAAAAGAAGGAAAAATAAATTTATATATAAAAGATACGGGCGTAGGGATACCGAAGGAAAAACTATCTTCTCTGTTTAAGTTGGATAAAGATAAATCAACCAAAGGTACAGACGGTGAAAAAGGAACGGGCTTAGGTCTGCATCTCGTCCATGAATTGGTCAAGCTGAACCAGGGGTCGATTGAAGTAGAAAGTGAAGTCGGCAAGGGGACAACTTTTTGTATTCAATTTGAAAAGAGAAAGTAAAAAATACTCAAATATTTTTCCTCAATCAAGCGACCTTTGGCAACCAAACATCAAAGGTTGTCCCCTTGCCGAGCTGGCTTCTCACATCTATTTTTCCCTTATTTGTACTTACCAGCTGATGTACCAGATGCAGACCTAAGCCCGTTCCTTTTTCACCATCTGTCCCCTTCGTGCTTTTGTCTTTTTTAAAATCGAATATATCTTTTAGTTTTTCTCCATCCATCCCGACTCCGGTATCCTGAACAGAAATAATCACTCCTTCATTTTGTGCCGTAGCATGTAGGGAAACTTTCCCACCCTCCGGCGTATATTTAAGGGCATTATCCACCAAATTGCGGATGATGGTAGAGCTTACATTCGGGTCGGCAAAAACGATTGTTTCTTCCGGAATCTTATTTTCAATAGCCACCGATTTTGTATCAGCCATGCGAACAAATATATTTAATACATCTTCAATCGTTTCATGTATATCGAAATGCGTTGGCTTATAAGGAACGCCATTTTTTTGACTCAGTGCCCAGTTTAATATATTATCAATTAAACCATGTAAAGAATTGGCATCTGCTTCCAGGTTGTTTCCGATGAGTTCAAGCGTATCGAAGTCTTTTCTTTTTATTAAAAAGCTCAGCTTTTTGGAGAGGTTGCTAAAGGCCAATGCGGGCTTACGCAGGTCATGACCTAAAATGGCAAAAATACGGTCTTTCAAAAAATTAGATTCTTCCAGTTCTTCTTTTTGTTTGGTTATAGTCTCATTGGCCTTTTTCTTATTTATATAATTTCTGTAAACAAAAAACAATAATAAGCCCAATAATGCCAGACCACCCATTAAACCTTTTTGTATAAGACTATTTCTATCCAGTTCTGCCTGATGCGCAAGTTCTGTTTTTTCTTTTTCTATATCGAATTGGTACTGCATGGAAAGCTCAGTGATTTCTTTAGTTTTACTTTCTGAGGCCAACGTATCAGAGACAGCCTTATACTGTTCAAAATAATATAAGGCTTTGTCTGTATTATTTATCCGTTTATAAGCCAGATAAAGACAATTACAATTATCCATTATATAAGTGGGGTAATTATCCTTCAATAAATCTAAAGCTTTAGAGCAATATTCAATAGCTTTTTTATTTTCCCCTAACTCAATGCTAATAGCTCCTATGTCCCCATAAACATGGATCAAGTTCTCTATATCATTTTGCTCTTCAAAAAATTGTTGGCATTGGCCCAAAACGGATAAAGCCTTTTTATATTTTTTTTGTCCTTTATAAACCAAAGCCAAATTATTTAAAGCTCTGAATTGTAAGTCCGTCCTATTTTTATCCTTGTATTGTTCAATTACCTTTAAATACAAAGATTCTGCTTTAGGATAATTTTCACGATTCTGTTCAGTTGTAGCAAGACTTTCTAATCCAAATAATTCGTATCTTTTATTTCCGGTTTTTTGGGCAAGAACAATCACCTGTTGAGTATATTCGATCGATTTTTCATACTCTAAACGACGCCCATGCAAATTTCCGATATTAAAATTTACCTTCATTAACATAATAGTATCCTTGATACTTTTGAAATGTTCCAAACCTTTCAAATAAACGTTCAATCCCCTTTCAGGGTATCCCGAGTAATCTAAAGTCGAACCAAAACCATTAATGGCTTCCCCGTATTGCTTTTGAATAATGGCGTCTTTTTTATCCACTTTCTGGTATATGGACAAGGATTTTTCAAAGTGAGGAATCGCTGCATTATATTCCCCTAAATGTTTTGCATACACAAAACCGAGATATGAATGGATGATAAATTGGTTGTAAAAATCTCCTTTTTCTAAACCTTTTAATAATTCTTCCCAATTCTTGATTAATTCTTCTTCTTTCTTTTTGAAATACCTCCTCTTCTGCAATAGAATTAATTTGCTTATTTTCTCATGATCACCCTTAGAATTCAAATAAATATTATACAAAGAATCTAAATTTACATCTTGTCCACTCACATTTCCCAATGCGAAACAACAAATCAATACACATACGATTTTTTTCATTGTTATATAGGTTTTTTGGAGCAGTAGTTGGTGAGGCCGGGTACTTATATTAAAATTACTTTCAACATAAACTTAGCAAAAAACCAGAAGATTCAAAAAAAATTGTTTTCATTTTTTCAGAAGAACAATGAAAAACAAAGAGTCGTGAAAGTAAAAAAAGATACCTAATTTTGCTGTATGGATTTCAAACTGATTTTAAAAGGGGCGGCAATGGGTATCGCCGAAGTCATCCCCGGTGTTTCCGGCGGAACGATTGCATTTATCACCGGCATATATGAGCAACTACTCGCTACTATAAAAGCCTTTCATCCTTCCTTATGGGGACTGTTCCGGCAGGAAGGATTTTCCGCCGTCTGGGAAAAAATTAATGGTCCTTTTCTCGTTACCCTGATGATAGGCATGGTGGGCGGATTGGTTACGGGTGTCTTTGGCGTCACCTGGTTATTGGAAACTTACCCCGTTTTGCTCTGGTCCTTTTTCTTCGGACTCATCGTCGCCTCCGCCATCTACATCGCCCGACAAATCACTCAATGGAATATTTTAAATATTATTTTGTTGATTCTGGGTGGAATTATTGCCTATTATATCACCATTGCTACGCCTGCTCAAGGCTCGGATGCCCTCTGGTTGGTTTTCATCGCGGGAGCGATTGCCATTTCCGCTTTGATCCTGCCCGGGATTTCAGGGAGTTTTATGCTGTTGCTCATGGGCATGTACACCATCGTTATTCCCCACGTCAAAGCCGCCCTCAAATTACAAGCAGAAAGCCTGTTGGTCGCTTTTGTTTTTGGACTGGGTTGCCTGACCGGGTTGTTTACGGTAGCCAATGTTCTGTCCTGGACCTTTAAAAATTATCGCAATCCAACACTGGCTTTGCTAACGGGTTTTATGATCGGCTCCCTGAATAAAATCTGGCCCTGGCGCGTTCCGACTCAATGGTTAAATGATGCTGGAACTTATATTAAAGATGCTACTTTGTTGCAGGGGGAGGAAAAAATTATTACAGAGATGAATGTGTTGCCCCAAAATTATACGCTTGGCGAACCGTATTTACTAGGAGCGATTGCATTGGCCATTCTTGGATTTGTAGCGGTGTTTGCCTTTGAAAAACTGGGGAAGGAATGATGAAAAAATTCGGGTTGATTGGCTACCCTTTATCGCATTCTTTTTCTAAAAAATATTTTAATTCTAAATTTGAAAAAGAAAAACTCACTGATCATTCCTACGAGTTATTTCCACTTAAAAAAATAGAAAATTTTAATATTTTAATTAAAAATCATCCTGACCTGCAAGGATTAAATGTAACTATCCCATATAAACAAAAAATTATTTCTTATTTAGAAGAATGTTCTCCCGAAGCCAAAGCCATCGGAGCGGTCAACACCATCAAAATAAAAAACAATAAATTATATGGATATAATACAGATGTTTACGGTTTTGAAAACTCCTTAAAACCACTTCTCCAACCGCACCACAAAAATGCCCTCATCCTGGGAAGCGGAGGAGCCGCACAAGCCGTTATTTTTGTTTTAAAAGAATTAAATATTTTATATAAAATAATATCAAGAAGTAAAGAGAAAGGAGATTTTACTTATAACGAAACAGGAAGCATTGATTTTGAAAATTATAATATAATTATAAATACAACTCCCCTCGGGATGTCCCCGGAAATAAACGCCTGCCCCAACATTCCCTACGAACGCCTAAACTCAAATTGCCTGCTCTACGATCTCGTTTACAACCCCGAAGAAACCCTCTTTTTAAAAAAAGGCAAACAGCAGGGAGCATTAACTAAAAATGGTTTGGAAATGCTATATTTACAAGCCGAAAAAGCCTGGGAAATTTGGAATGACTCATTATGACAAAAGATAAAATACCGCCCGCGCCCCTTGATTTTAGCAATACCGAAATTGCCTTCTCCGGCAAGTCAGATGCCGAACTCCGGCAGATGAGCTGGCTGTTTCGGATGATGAATAATGCGACGCTCGTAAATGTCGGTTCCCGCCTGGGAATGCTCGCCGTGCGGATGCGACTTCCCGTAGATGGGCTGATAAAAAATACAATTTACAAGCAGTTTTGCGGAGGAACAACGCTCCTCGCCTCCCTCCCAACGGTGGACGAATTGGCAGCATTTGGCGTTCAGACGGTTTTGGATTACGGGGCAGAAGCCAAGGAGTCGCTGGAGGATTTTAATAAAACGATGCGGGAGTTTATCCGTGCCATTGAGTTTGCCAATCAAAATAAAGACGTTGCTATCATCAGTCTCAAGCTAACCGGGCTGGGACGTTTTTCTATGTTGGAAAAATTTCAGCAGGTCGGAAAATTTGAAGGAAAAGAACAGGAAGAATTTGATCAATTACTCAAGCGACTGGACTCGGTTTGCCATGTCGCACACAAGTACAGCGTTGGTGTTTTTATTGATGCCGAAGAAAGCTGGATTCAGGATACGATTGATTACGCCGCTAACCTAATGATGCGCCGCTATAATAAAGAAAAAGTAATCATATACAACACTTTTCAATTATATCGACACGATCGCCTTCAGTTTTTAAAAGATTCTTATAAAAAAGCACAGGAAGAAAACTACCTGCTGGGAGCGAAAATTGTCCGGGGTGCTTACATGGACAAGGAGCGGGATCGAGCCGAAGAAATGGGTTATCCTTCTCCCATTCAGCCGGATAAAGCCGCCTCGGATCGGGATTATAATTTAGCGATTGATTTTTGTTTGGAACATTACCAGCGCATCGGTTCCTGTACGGCTACGCACAATGCAGATAGCTGTTTGCACCAGACCAAACTCATGCGCCAGAAAAATATTCCGGTGGATCACCCGCACCTGAGTTTCTGCCAACTCTATGGCATGAGCGATCACATTAGTTTTAATTTAAGAAATGCAGGATATAATGTTTCCAAATATGTTCCCTACGGCCCGGTGAAAGATGTCGTGCCATATCTCATCCGCAGAGCGAAAGAAAATACAGCCGTCATTGGAGATATGAGCCGGGAGTTGTCTTTTATACAAAAAGTAATTACGCGGAGGAAATTATAAACTAATGGTACAAAATGTGAATTTTTAAATATTAAAATCATTGCACCATTGCATTATTGTACCATTGTACTACCCGCCATCAAAATCCGAATGGCCAATTCTAAATCGTCTTCCGCTATTTTCTCCTGCGCCATTTTATGAATAGCTTCCTTATTATTTAATATTTCACGAATATTAATTTTCGTGTTTTCAATTTCTTCCTGAGTGGGAAGGGCTTTGAGCCCGGCTAGTCTTCCCAAATCATTCCCAGTTAAAATAGAACTATTTCGTATATCTTCTGGCAAGTTATCATATCCAATGGATATTTGAGTCACCGGCTGGACAACCGTAAAAATAGAATCGCCTTTCACGCGGGTGTAATACGCCCGACCCAATCTCCCGACGAGATCTATTTTATCCGGATCAATTCTATCTTTTTCATCTATAATATTTTCATCTATATGCATCCGCACTACTTCGCAAATAATCAGATGCCCTGCTCCACCATGTTCGCCCAGGGTAATTATATCCTTCACCTTGCACTCCATATTCACAGGCGATTCCTTCACCCGAAATGGTTTTACCAAATCCGAGGGCAACGGCGTCAAGCCCGCCTTAGCAAATTCACTCACCCCTGAATCAAACTGAATACTCGTCACCGCCATCTGCCGGACGATGGAATAATTGACCACGTTCACGACTGCTTCGCCCGTTTTCTGAATATTATATAAAGTGTCCTTCGTCGTATTATCCACCACGCGACGATTGGAAGAAAAAACCAGGATGGGCGGATTAGAACTAAAGGCGTTAAAAAAACTGTAAGGCGCGAGATTCGGATTGCCGTCCTCATCCATTGTACTGACAAAAGCAATTGGACGCGGGGCAACAGAACCCAACAGAAACTGATGCAACTCTCTTGTAGGAATTGCTTTAGGATCGATTATTCTCATTTTGTTTTTTTTATAAAATTTATCATAACTAACAATACTGCGACCGCTCTGCGGTCATTCATCATCTTGGTTTGACCGCAGAGCGGTCACAATATGTTAGCAGTTTAGCGAGGATCGCATTAAACGACCGCAGAGCGGTCGCAGTATTTTGCAGTTAATACGAAACCCTAGTTCAAAAACCTTGTTTATTGCTCACAAACCGTTTTCATCTTAGTCAGTCCTTCCTGGAATTGTTGCTCCAGCGTCCCTTTCATTAAAAACCCAAACCAACGGTTCATTGGATTCATGCCCATATCTGAGTCAAAGCCCCAGGTCACTTTCACGCCATCGCCTTCCCGCTTAAAATCCCAGGAACCAGAAGCCGGAGTCATTCCTTCAAATGCCAAACCCGTTTTTATATTAGAATTGGGTGTACTGCTTTTTATCGTCAGTTTTCCCTTGCCAGACTGTGGGCCTTCCCAGCTATACCAGCCATTTGCACCAACGGGATTATCTGAATAAGTAATTTTCATTTCCGGGTCCATCGCTTTCCAGGGCGACCATTTTTCCCAGTTCCGAAGGTCATTGACTTGTGCAAAGACCAAACTATCTGAAGCATTGATAGTCGCACTTTGAGAAACGGTCATTTTAGACGGTAGGAAAAAAGAAATAATAAGGAGCAAAAGAAGGATGCCCAATAGTCCAAATAAAATTTTTTTCAACATAACATTAAAATTTATTGATGATAAAATGATTTGTTGTGAAGGGTTTTATTTTAATACGATCCATGTTCCGGAATTTTCCCTTTAATTCCTTTAAACAATTCTAAAAGCTTAGGCAAATCCGATTCATAACTTTCTCCGGGATGAAATAGATCCATCAGTTTCACTTCTTTATTTCCATAGTCCAACCCAATCGGCATAATCGGCACATTAGCCTGTTTGGCAATGTGCCAAAAACCGGACTTCCATTTTTCTGCTTTTTTTCGGGTCCCCTCGGGGGCAATATTTAACCGTAATTCATCTACCTCTCCATACAATTTTACAATGCTATCCACAAAACCCGTATTTTTACTTCTATCCACAGGATAACCTCCCAGCCAATAAAAAATAAACCCAAAAGGCCCTTTAAATAAACTGTCTTTTCCAACATAATGAACCCGCACTTTCTTGGCCATTCTGGTCGTCAATCCCAAAGGGAAATCCCAATTGGATGTGTGTGGCACGGCGATGATGACATACTTCTTTTCGGGTGGAAATTCTCCAACAATTTTCCATCCCAATATTTTAAAAATTAGTCTTGCTATCAGGCTTATCATTGAGGGTATCTTTAGAATGTGTAATTTTGCACCAAATTACGAAAGAACCTCCAATACATGACTTTTGAGGAATTAAAATTAACGCGTCAGTTTTTGAATGCCATTGAAGAAGAGGGGTTTCAAAACCCTACCCCCGTTCAGGAACAGGCTATTCCAAAAATCCTTTCCGGACAACACCTTATTGGCATCGCCCAGACGGGAACGGGAAAAACGGCGGCTTACCTCCTCCCTGTTTTTATGAAAATAAAATACGCACAGGGAGATGACCCGCGTGTTATCGTCCTCGTTCCAACCAAAGAACTCGTCCTGCAAGTCAAAAAACAGGGGGAAGCACTTGCCCGATATACTAATATTCGTTTTACGGCATTATATGGCGGCGTAGGCAAGCAGCCTCAAATCCAGGAACTGGAAGCAGGGACGGATGTCATCATTGCTACGCCCAGGAGGTTGTCAGAGTTGTATAATCTCGGTGCTTTTCGGATGAAAAAAATCACGACGATGATTCTCGATGAGGCAGATAGAATGCTCGATATGGGTTTTTTGCCCCAAATCAATGCCATCATGGACATCCTCCCCCGCAAAAAACAAAACCTGCTTTTCTCGGCTACTTTTCCGCCCAAGGTGGAAAAACTCTCTCAGGATTTTATGGATTTTCCTGTAAAAATTGAAATCACTCCGCAAGCCACCCCGGTGGAAACAGTGGAACAAATTTTATATCCCGTTCCTAATACGCCGACAAAAATGAATCTCCTCGAATTTTTACTTCAGGATGAGGAAACCTTCCATCGGGTGATTATTTTTTGTAAAACAAAGAAAACCACCCACGCCCTTTTTACCTTTTTAAAAAAGAAAGCGACAAAATCCATCCGGGAGATTCATTCTAATAAAGGTCAAAATACCCGCATCAATGCCATGAATGATTTTAAAAGCGGAGAAGTTAGAATCCTCGTGGCCACCGATGTGGCTGCCAGGGGAATTGATGTAGAATCCGTGAGCCATGTGATTAATTTTGATGTACCGGTGTTGTACGAGGACTATGTACATAGAATTGGTAGAACGGGGCGCGCGTTTAAAACGGGTACGGCGATCACCTTTATGAATGATGCAGAAAAATTTCATATTAAAAAAATAGAAAAACTAATCGGGATGTTTATTCCTAAAAAAGCCATCCCGGAGGCAGTGGAAATTCCAGAAACCTCCTTCGAGGAAAAACAGGAAATTGCCAAATCCATCGATCACCAACGCCGGAAAGATGATCCGAATTATAAGGGAGCTTTTCACGATAAAAAGAGAGATAACCCAAAAGCTTATTCTAATAAAAAATCCAGTAAAAAAGGAAGACATAAAAATCGCTGGAAAAGAAAATAACTATGAAATACAGACGACTCGATAAAGAAGAACTACAAGAACTCGAACAGGAATTTATTCGCTTCCTCGCAGCCAATACGGTTACTGCTGACGACTGGCAAAAACTTAAAAAAGAACAGCCGGAAAAAGCAGAGGATCTCATCGATGTATTCAGCGACGTAGTATTTGAAAAAACATTATCTAAAATTCAATACTTACAACATCGCAGCACCAAAGATTTAAAAGTCTTTCGTTGCGGAGAAGAGAAAATAGAACTGCTTGGCATGCGCATTGCCGGAGATACCCAACTGGATTTTACTAAAAATCAATCTCCACAGGAAATGATTGCCCTTATCCAAAAAGAACCCAACGCCAAAATTCAACTCTACCAGGCAGAAAAAAACTACAAAGGCGAACGCAACAGGGAGTTGTTTGAAATGCTGGAAAATGGATGTCTGATAGACAATGAAAACATATTTAAAATGCTCGAATCCTTGAAGCAATAATTCCACACACCAAAAAGAAGCTTTGTTTCATCTTACCAATAAAAACACATCACATGAGACAAAGCATTACACTTCTTATATTATTTTTTATTGGAACTAACCTTATCGCCCAAGCGCACATCTCTGGCAAACTAACAGAAGAAGATACAGGAGAACCTTTAATATTTGCTAATGTGGTCGCCTTTCAAAATGGGGTACAAGTTACAGGCGCACAAACAGATTTTGATGGTAATTACTCACTTATTGTTGACCCGGGCACTTATGATATTGAGATTTCTTATGTTGGCTTCCCCACCCGTCGGATTACCGGAGTAATTGCCAAGACGGGGGGCACTAGTTTTGTTGGTAACAGCATAAACCAGCAAAATGCTTTCCGCCAGGGAAAACGCCTGGGCACTAAAACAAAACCTCACGCCCTTCCAAAGAAAAAGAAAGAGGTGTTAATTTTAAAAGAAGATGAGTTTAGGATGAAACAGATTCCCTATGGGGAAAAAATAAAATTCTAAACAAAATCCGGATTCCATCCATTATTACAGAAAGCCTTATCTTTGAGCGCAATCTGAAAAAATGGTCAAAACAGAACAACTTTCGTTTCAATATAACGCAGATAACCGTATCGCTTTTCCCGACATCAATTGTCAGGCCGGAGAGCATTGGCTGGTACTTGGCCCTTCCGGCTGTGGCAAAACAACTTTGCTCCACTTACTCGCCGGAATGCGAATTCCAACCAAAGGAAGCGTTCATATCAATGGACAAAATTTAAAATCCATGTCCTCTGCCCAACGCGATTACTTCCGAGGGCAAAACATCGGTATCGTTTTTCAAAAACCGCATTTTGTCAAGGCGTTAAACGTAGAAGAAAATTTATTGCTCACGCAATTTCTCGCTAAGGTAAAACAAGACAGAACGCGAATTAAAAATATATTAGAAAAACTCAATCTTGGGCATAAATTAAAATCCCGTCCGGATGAGTTGAGCCAGGGAGAACAACAACGGGTCGTCATTGCCAGAGCTTTGCTCAATCGCCCCAAGGTCATCCTTGCCGATGAACCGACTTCTGCCCTGGATGATAAGAACTGTCAGTACGTCCTGGAGCTTCTCGAAGAAAGAGCCAAAGAAGAAAACGCTGCGCTCCTGATCGTCACCCACGATGCCCGATTAAAACAACATTTTTCAAATACCATTCAACTGAATACGTATGAATCTGCTTAAACTCAGTTGGAGATACATCACTCACAAACCGCTCGCCACCTTGCTGAGTATTTTATTACTTGCGCTTGGGGTTGCCTTAGTTTCTATTTTATTGCTGGTCAATAAACAAGTACAGGAAAAATTTGACAAGAGCCTTGCGGGGATCGATCTCGTCATTGGAGCAAAGGGAAGTCCCCTCCAAATGATCCTGTGCAGCATGTATCATATTGATGCACCGACCGGAAATATTAAAATTAAAAACATAAAACCTTTTCTAAACCCCAAACACCCCGTTATAGAGAAGGCTGTTCCGCTTTCTTTGGGTGATAGTTATAAAGGATTTAGAATTGTAGGGACGGAACACAGCTTACCCGAAATTTATCAGGTAAACATCAAGGAAGGAAAGCTCTGGTCAAAAAATTACGAAGCCGCCATCGGTGCTTCTGTCGCCCGCATTTTAAATTTAAAACTCGGCGATACGTTCACCAGTTCGCATGGCTTTGAAGAAAATGATGAGTTTGTCCACGAGCATGGAAAATTTACTGTCACCGGAATTTTTGAAGAAAGCGGAACCGTCATCGATCAGCTCCTGCTCACTAATTCTCAAAGCATCTGGGATGTCCACGACCACGATCATGGTGCCGAAGGAGAAAACCATGAAGGTCATGATCACCACGATCATGAACATCATGACCATGAGCACGGCCATGACCACGAACACGATCATGAACATGATCACCATCACCACGATCACGAGCCGGAAATTAAACTATTAGCTTCCTACGAAGACAAGGAGATTACCTCTCTTTTGTGTTTATTTAGAAATAATAATTTTCAGGCTTTAAACATGGCTCGCAGCATCAATGACAGAACCGAGATGCAAGCCGCTACGCCTGCAATGGAACTCAATCGCCTTTACCTGATGATGGGTGTGGGAGAAGATGCCCTGCGTTATCTTGCCTATATTATAATTTTTGTTTCGGGGTTGAGTGTTTTTATTTCGTTATACAATTCTCTAAAAGAGCGCAAATATGAAATGTCCCTGATGCGGGTGATGGGGGCTTCTCCTTCGAGCCTGTTTATTTTAACTATCCTTGAAGGAATAATTTTAGCTTTCATTGGGTACCTATTGGGCATATTATTGAGTCATATAGGTATGAGTATGCTTGCAGGTTATATGCAGGAAGCCTATAAATACACCTTCAACGGATGGATTTTCCTAAAAGAGGAATTGTATTTGCTGGTTGGTGCTCTGGGAATTGGTTTTATCGCTGCAATTATTCCCGCATACCAAGCGTTTAAAACTCAAATCTCCGATACATTGTTAAAGGGGTAGTTTTTGAAATTTAAATTAAATTGTCATTTCGACGATAGGAGAAATCTTCTCTACGAAGCAAAGCACAACTGTGCCCTGCTGGAAAACGAAAGAAAACTCAGGGATCGATTTCCACTTCCAGGCAAGATTTCTCGGCAAGCCTCGAAATGACAAAATTCAGATAAAAACATGAAAAAGATAATAATCCTAAGTCTGTCGCTTTTCCTCATCAGTGCAAGCACTTTTGCACAAGGTAAAATGTGGAAAACCCTTTCCAAGATCACCTTTACCCAGCAATACGATGAGTTTATGGGCTTCGATGTAGATGTCCCCGTTTTTTCGGATGGAATAAAAGCCCTCGAAGGAAAGGAAATTGAAATCACCGGATACATTATCCCGGTAGAAGGCTACAAATCCCATAAGGAATTTGTTTTCTCTGCCTATCCTTATAATATGTGTTTCTTCTGTGGAGGAGCCGGCCCGGAAACCGTCATGGAAGTCTATGCCGCCGAACCTGTAAAATATACCACGGATATGGTGACGCTAAAAGGAAAACTACAGCTCAATTCCGGCGACATCAATAAGCTGATGTATGGATTATCGGAAGC
>JAHDCK010000096.1 GCA_020629915.1 Saprospiraceae bacterium | reverse complement strand
AATCAAAAACTCATTTCAAATTAAATTTAACATTATTATGTCCAGTTACTTATATCTGATTTTTTTCAAAAAGGTTTAAAATTAGGCTCAATATTTGCAGTAAATATACATTGGAATTTGATTGTCATTTTTAAAAATTATAGCTATGAATTTAAAGCGTGTACTTTTCACTATCGCTCTTGTGATGGTCGTTTGTTCCGTAAGTTATGGACAAAAATCTAAACTCAACAGAGCGAATAAGTATTTCAAAGATTTAGCCTACCAAAATGCCATGGAATTGTATTTGGATATTCTCGATAAAAGAGATGTTTCCGAAGCTAAAATTAATTTGGCAGAATGTTATCGCAAAGTAGGTAATACGGTAGAAGCAGAGTATTGGTATGGTCAGGTGGTTCGTTTATCAGAATCTGAGCCGATACACAAGTTATATTATGGTATGGCTTTGCAAAGTAATGGCAAGTGCGAACTGGCCAAAGAATGGTTTGCAGAATATACCAAACTGGCTCCTGATGATCTTAGGGGGCAGTATTTGGCGGAAGCCTGTGATGCCCAAAATGATTTAGAAAATAAAAACCGGGGAATGTACGAAGTCACTCACCTACCCTTTAATACGGCCTTTGATGATTTCGGTCCTGCATTTTATAAAAATGGTCTCGTCTATGCCTCTGAAAGAGATAAAGGATGGGCGGTCAACCGCGAGCATACCTGGACGGGAAATCCTTTCCTTGAACTGTTTTATGTTGAATCCAACCTGGAAGATGAAGAAACAAAGGAATATACTTACAGTGGTGCGGTTAAGTTTTCAAGTGAATTGAATACAAAATTTCACGATGCTGCCTTGGTTTTTTCAGAAGATGGATCTACTGTATTCTTTACCAGAAATAATCTGATCGATGGTAAAGTGGGAAAGGATGACGAAAATGTTATTCGATTAAAAATATACTACGCTGCAAATTCCGGAGAGGGATGGGGAGATATGCGTGGGGTACCATTCAATAGTGATGAGTACTCTGTAGCGCATCCAGCCATTACGCCTGATGGTTCTACCCTTTACTTTGCATCTGATATGCCAGGTGGATTTGGGGGGATGGATTTATATAAATCTACCAACCAGGAAGGAAGATGGTCTCCACCTACTAACCTTGGACCTGCTGTAAATACTGAAGGACATGAGGTTTTCCCTTACTATCACAAAGACGGAAGATTATATTTTGCTTCAGACGGGCATATTGGTCTGGGAGGATTGGATATCAATTATATGGATGATAATGATGGAACCTGGGGGCCAGTGGTCAATTTGGGTTACCCGATAAATACCCAGTCAGATGACTTTGGTTTAATTATTGACTCCAAAGGAGATTTCGGATATTTTTCTTCTGATCGGGAAGGTGGAACCGGAATGGATGATATTTATAGTTTTAAGAAAAATGCTATAGAAGTCGATATTTTAGTTTATGACGAAGCTACCCGCGAGCCTATTGACGGAGCTTCTGTTCATAATGATTGTAATAATTCAACCTTAGTTACTGGTCCTGACGGAAAGGTAACCATGGCACTTCCTTATAATAAGTGTTGTACTTTTGAGGCTGACAGAGAGCCTTATAAGAGTAATTCTAAAAAAGGTTGTACCCAGGATGTTCCTGTAGGGGAGCGTTTATTAGTTGAAATTCCGCTCAGTCAGCCGATGGAATTCCAATTGCTGGGAACTGTATTGAATAAAAATACGGGCCAACCCGTAGAAGGAGCAACAGTTATTTTGACAAATGATTGTGGAGATGAAGATGTTACTATTGTAACGGATGCTTCCGGGACGTATGATTTTGAATTAAAAAAAGAGTGTTGTTATAGCTTGAAAGGAGAGAAAGAAACATTCCAACCTGATTTTGTCAATAATATTTGTACAAGAGGATTAACTCAGTCTGAGACCTTTAATCAAAATTTAAACCTTGGAAAGTTTATCGAGCCTCCTGTAACCAAAGTAGATCAACCTACTTCACCTCAGCCTCAACCATACAACCCGTCACAACCCAGTCAACCATCCGGGGTAAGCAATCCTCAGGTGATTGATCCAAGTCTGCCTTCTGTAAGCTGGGTGGATTCCAGAACAAATGAAGTACAGACCGGGCAGCGGTTTTTATTACATATTTACTACGACTTTGATCAGGCGTTTATCCGTGATGATGCGCAGCCTGAACTCAATAAATTACTGGGAATCATGAATGATAACCCGGGGATTGTAGTAGAAATTGGGTCTCACACAGATGCCAGAGGATCCCATCGTTACAACCGCAACCTTTCTGCCCGTCGGGCAGAGTCTGTAGTGCGTTGGTTGGTAAATAATGGTATTCCAAAGAGCCGATTACGCTCCAAAGGATATGGTGAAACTCAGCCTATAAACGGTTGTAGAAACAGTATCCCTTGTAGTGAGGAACAGCACCAACGCAACCGTAGAACAGAGTTTACGATTGTAGCAACTACAAACGGAGACAGCTACTCTTCCCAGATGCCGGAAACGGTTCGGGTTGATCCTTGTGAAGGATGTCCGTTTTAAAAAAGAAATACCAATTATTCATAGCTTAATAGGTAATAAAGCAGCCGGAATTTTTTCGGCTGCTTTTTTGTTTTTACAATAATGAGGGGAAATTCACGTTTACCAGATATTGAAATTGCCCTCGCTTTTTTTTAAAAACAAAAAAACCAGATAGACTATGGCAAGAATGCTTCTTCCCGCATTATTAAGTTGGGTATCTTCCCTGGCCTTTGGGCAATCTGCTCAAAGTAACACAAACCCGCTGATCGATTATAAAGGATTTAATCAACTCACTCAGGAAGTTCAGGAATTTAGAAATCAAAGAAAGGTTCAATTGAAGGATTTTGCGGAAATGGCGAAAGATGAAAATACCATTGTATTAGATACCCGCTCCCGATCAGCTTATGAAAAAAAGCACTTTAAAGGGGCGGTTCACCTTAATTTTTCAGATTTTACAAAAGAAAAACTAGCCAAAGTCATTCCCTCAAAGGATACCCGGGTTTTAATATATTGCAACAATAACTTTATGGATGATCCGGTAAATTTTGCAGCCAAAGCTCCTGCCCTGGCACTGAATATTCCCACATTTATCAACCTTTATGGATATGGCTATAAAAACCTGTATGAGCTGCATGGCATTTATGTTACCAAAAATCAAAATGCCGCCTATTTTGAGGGAACGGATGTAGAGTAGTTGAACGCAACCTTTCCCATTTTGGATTTTTATTTCAGACATTTTAATTAAAAAAATTGTAAATTTATTAATTAATCCGGCAGTAACCTCTGCTTTGGAGATGGAACAACTATCTTTGAGTTACTCTTAAGCAAGTATTCACACCTAAAAATAGAAACACTATAAACACTTGGTTTATTTTACATTTTTTCTACTTAGATAGAATTAAAAAAAATCTCATGAAAAATTCCCTTTACCTGTTTTTTACCCTGTGTCTTTTATTGCCGTTTTCTGGAATTGCGCAGAATGATAATTTGGCGAAAGCCAACAAATATTACGAATTACATGCCTATGAAGATGCTATTGATTTATATAAAAAAATACTAAGCACTCAACCTGCAAATGTCGAGGTGCTTTCCAAGCTGGCTGATTCTTATCGTCTAATTAATGATATGAAGAACGCAGCTACCTATTTTAAAAAGGCAGACTCACAACCTCAAAGGATGGAGCCCGAATATATGCGTAACTATGGTCATGTTCTAAAATCGTTGGCCAGATATGACGATGCCCGAAGTCAGTATTATACTTATGCCAAACACCAACCGGCAGAAGGCAACCATTTTGCCGAATCCTGTAATAAGGCGAAGGAGATTTTAAAAATCAAAGGCCGCTATCAAGTATCGAGGGAATACATGAATACCACAGCTGCAGATTTTGCGCCTTCCTTTTACAATTCTAAAGTAATATATGCCTCTTCCAGAACCGATATAAAAAATAGTGATGGCTCAAGCAGCAAGGACTGGACGGGAGCAGCTTACAATCAGCTATTCATCACGCAGACTGACAAAAATAATAAACTTCAAAATCCGGAGCTGTTATTGAAAAATATCAAGACAGAATTTAATCAGGGACCAGTGACTTACGATGAAGAAGGAGAAGAAATTATATTTGCAAAAAATAATTTTGTAAATGGAACACGTCCCATCCCGGAAGCCGGACTGAAAATGGATCTCTATATTGGGAAGGTAACCAATATGAAGGGGAATTGGGAAGAGCCCAAACCGTTTCCATACAATGATACCAAGTACAGCGTTGGTTATCCCTGTTTGTCCGAAGATGGGCAGACGCTCTATTTTGCTTCCAACAGACCCGGAGGCATGGGAGGATATGATATATATGTTTCTTATAGAAATGGAGGGGAGTGGTCTACCCCTAAAAATCTGGGTAGTGAAGTCAATACTCCAGGAAATGAATTGTCGCCATTTATTTCCGGGCGTACGCTTTACTTTGCTTCAGACTGGCATCATGGTTTAGGTGGCTTGGATATGTTTGAATGTCATCGGGACAATGGCTCCTGGAAGGATATTAAAAATATGGGGTTAGGGATCAATTCTACCCAGGATGATTTTGGTTTAATTTATAATAAAATAGGAAATATTGGCTATTTCGTTTCTAACCGGGAGGAAGGAAAAGGGAATGAAGATATTTATTCTTTTATAATAAGTTATCGAAATCTGGAAGTGATGGTAATGGATGAAGCAGGAAACCCACTGCGTGAAGCTCAACTCGATTTTTTCAAATGCGGTAGTGGAATGGTGTTGACAGATGCAAATGGCCGGGTGGCTTTGCCGGAAAAACTGAATAAAAATTGTGAGGTAACCATTTCTAAATCAGGTTATGTAAATCGAACTATTGCATTGAGTGAAGTAACAAATGATATTCGGCTGAGCAGAGATGGAGAAATCCCGGCAGGGTTTTCCGGTTATGTAAAAAATGCGAAAACGGAAATTGGCGTGCACGATGTGGCCGTCACCGCTATCAATGAAAATACTCAGGAAAAGCTGGATACAAAAACAGACATCAATGGTAAATACAGCCTCGATTTAAATCCTGAAAATACGTATGTGATAAAATTTTCTAAAATAAGATATACAGATACGTATAAAAAATATAAGACAGATGCAAATGAAAAGCATTTGGGAACGATGTTGCTTCAGCCCTCCGTCACTTCAGATGTAGCAGAAGTCAAGCCAGTTTCTGTGCCAAAGGAGTCTGGTGAGGGGTCGGAGGAGTTAGTGGCCAAAGGAGGATTTTATGTGCAGTTGGGTGCCTATTCCAAAGTGGATGAAACCCAGTTTGATGAAATTAAAGCATTTGGAGATGTTTCATTTTATGAAAGTGCAGGATTAAAAATATATAGAATCGGCAAATATGATAATGAAGGTGAAGCCCGTCAGATTCAGAAAAAAGTTATTGAAGCAGGGTTTAATGATGCATATATCAAAAGGGTGACGCCTAAAAAACCAGCTCCCTCCGTTGCCGATAAAGAACCTGTGGAAGCACCTCCAAAAGCAGGGCCAGATGTAAAATTGCCAGAGACAGAAGAACAAGTATTTTATTCTGTTCAGGTGGGATTTGGAAATCCGAAGTATTTCAACAAGGGAAATTTAGCGGAGACCGGAACCGTTTATACGGTTGAAAAAGAAGCCGGGAAGTTTTCCTTTCTTGTTGGGAAATATAAAGAAATTGAAAATGCGAGAGCGGCCCAAAAATTTGCCAGAGAAAATGGTTATCCCGGTGCTTTTATTGTAGGAAACAAAAACGGAAAAGTGGTTTCTCTGGGAGAAATGACTGGAAATTAAAAATCAAAAAATATTTTAAAGCCTGCTCACCAGAGCAGGCTTTTTTGTTTTAACAAATTTCGATTTAGACATCACATTTAACTTTGTACCTTTGCACCCGAACAAAGAAATCGTCAAATGTCAAATGAAACTAAAGTCGGTATTCTAACCGTAGTGGCACTCGCCATTTTATTGTGGGGTTATAATTTTCTAAAAGGAAAAAACATCCTGTATCCCTCCACGTATGCTTATGTAGAATATGATCACGTAGATGGATTAGCCAAATCTGCTCCCATTTTTCTCAATGGGTTTCAGGTAGGGATTGTAAGTGATTTATATTTGAAAGAGGATTATTCCGGTAAAATCGTGGCCGTTCTGGATATTGATAACAGCCTGCAAATTCCAAAAACGACTGTTGCTAAAATTTCAAGCACCAGCCTGATGGGCGGGAAAGCTATTGTGTTGGAATTTGATAAACCTTGTAAAGAGAATTGTCTGGAAGGAGGAGAATATATCAATGGCCGGGTAGAAGGGATGATTGAATCCATGGCCGGGGATTACCTCGAAAAAGCAGAAGGGGCTATGGGTAAAGTGGATAGCCTAATTAAAAAAATGCAGGCTGGCGGCGGAGATATGGATTTGAAAAAAACGATGGAAGATGTACAGGTCATGATGGCGAATATGCGCGCCCTCACCTCCAACCTCAACAAAGTCATGAACGCTTCCGCCAGTAATATCAACAGCATCATGTCTAACCTCAATACATTTACCGAGAGCCTGAATAGCAATAATGCTCAAATCCAGGGCATGATCAATAATGCAAATGCTTTTTCCTCTAAGCTCAATCGATTGGATATGCAAAAGACACTGACCGGCGTGGACGGAACGGTGAGTACGGCTAAAACGACAGTGGAACAATTGCAGGGGACATTGACGAAAACAAATACAGCGATAGATAAATTAGCGGTTCTTCTGGAAAAGGCAGGGCAAAGTCATAGCACGATTGGGAAGTTGTTGAATGAAAAAGAATTATATGATAATTTAAATAAAACTTTGAAGGACATGGATTTGCTTCTGGTTGATCTTCGGCTCAACCCCAAGCGTTACACCCGTATCCTAAGCAGGAAACAAATTGAATACGAATTGCCGGAAAATGATCCGGCGCATAAGGGGCAGAAATAATTTTATTATATGAGAATCATTTTTATTTTATTGGGTGGAATTTTAATATCGGGATGCTCTAAATATGTTTTCCCTACAGATGAAACGACTACTGATCTGCCTGCTGCGCCAGATTATTCTAATGAATCGGCCTGGGCAGCCCTGCCTTCCAAATTGGATAATGCCGATCGAACGCCCGATCCTTCTCTGACAAACGATCAGGATAAAGCCGTTGCAGATGTTTTCTTTCTACACCCAACGACTTATACGGGCGGAAAAGAACAAGACAAATGGAATGGCCCCATTGATGATCCAAAGCTGAATGAAAAGACGGATGAATCGACTATCCTCCATCAGGCGAGTGTCTTTAATGGTGCGGCAAGAGTTTTTGCGCCCCGGTATCGACAGGCGCATATCCATGCTTACTATTCAAAAAATGAGGGCAAGGCCAGACGAGCTTTTGCAGCAGCTTATGCAGATGTAAAAGAAGCATTCAAATATTATTTAGAACATTATAACGAAGGAAGACCCATCATAATAGCCGGACATAGTCAGGGGACAACGCATGCCGGGAAATTATTGCAGGAGTTTTTTGACGGGCAGGAGTTGCAGGAACAACTCGTAGCGGCTTACTTGATTGGGATGCCGGTTCGGGCGGATTATTTTAAAAATATAAAACCCTGCAATACATCTGCTGAAACCAATTGCTTTTGTTCCTGGCGAACCTGGGAGCGGGGACATATTCCAAAATACTGGACGAAGGCCGTCGTGACTAATCCGCTTACCTGGACGATGGAAAAGGGACGGGTGGGAGCAACGGAAAATCAGGGTGGTGTTCTCAGAAGGTTTAAAGGTATAGAGCCGGGACTGGCGGATGCGGAGATTCACGATTCAGTTTTGTGGGTGACGAAGCCGAAGTTTTTTGGCAGTTTTTTGGTGAACATGAAAAATTATCATATTGCAGATTATAATTTGTTTTATGTAAATATAAGAGAGAATGCGAAGGAAAGGGTGGCAGCGTTTGTGAAGTGAAAAAAGGAGACTGATGCCTCAATCTCCTTTGGGGGGTAAGGAACCCCTGTGCTAATAAACCAAACTCTATGAAAAGTACTTCGCCTAAAGATCAAATCTAAAATAGCACCGGAAAACCACTCCTCATGAAACGAACTAAAATAAGATGGTTAAACCGGTGCTTCTCTTTACCATTTTTATCAAATATAAGTGGCCTGTCAATATTTTTCTACCTAGAATAAATGAACGCAAGGTTTGATTGTGTGAATGGTTATTATAGCCAATAAAAAAAAGCAACCTCCCGAAGAAGATTGCTTATTAAGATCCCTCTGTTACCTAAATGTATTCTTATTGTATAATAACTTTTCCGGAGTGAATGAGTTTTCCTTCCGTAGAATGTATTTGATAAAAATAAATACCGGAGGAAGTATTTCCTCGTTCGAAAAGGAATTTGTTTCCGACGTTTTCCTCCTGCATCACCTTTCCAGTTATATCAATTAATTTAAAATAAAATTCTTTTTGATTTGAATAATTAATTTCAAATATCGCTTCTGAAGAAAATGGATTGGGATAAACGGTTAACTCAGCGCCGGACTCATTTGGATTTTCCGTCCCGGTAACGGTCACATAGTAATTTTCTCCAACCGTATGGAAGGTCGTATTTGTTCTAATCGGTTCATTAAAATCAAAATAAATGTCTGCGTAGTTTTCTATGAGTGTTCCAATTGGATTATTTTCTTTTTGTAAAATTTTATATTTAATAAAACCATGTGAAGCAGGTTCGTTGGAATTGCTGTCTGGCAACATAATATTTTCAAATATAAATTCTACTAATCCTTCCCCTGAGATACGCATCTGATAATCATGACTGCTGGCTACGGGCTGAAGCGTCGCCGGATTCAAATGCTCGGAAATCGGATCTTTTATCACAACGTTATGCGCAACGGCTGTCCCTGTATTTTGGAAGCGGATCAGGTATTCCAGATCATCCGTCTTTTTAATAAAATGCTCGTCACCATATCCCACCGGAATGGCTCCCTTGTCATTCGGGTCGAAGGAACCCACATTGGGTACGCAATCAATGGAGTAAAACGGCTCTTCTGAAAAATCATTAAAAATATTCACCATACCCAGACTGAACGGACTGCCATTATCAGCCACACAGCCTTCAATAGAAAGTGACTCGTACTTAGAAAAGCTAGGGTGATCCATCGCCTGTTCGCAGATGACGCGATAAGTCGCTCCATTCGCAGGAAGGGTAATAGGCAGGTTGCCGCCGCTGGTCAACTGGAATGTTTCCTGCATTAATATAACATGATCTTCAAATACGTAATAAATTAATTCTTCATCCATGTCACCTGTACCAATATTTTCTATATTAAAGATAATGGTGGAATCTTCGCAAGTAGCACCCAGCGTTACTTCCGAGCCATCCCAGTTTGGATCGACGGGCATACAAAGAGAATCCGGGTAGATATAGGCTTCGTTGCAATGCGTTTGTCCCAGCTCCGTGGAGTCACAATCTACATTGGCTACAATGATAAACTGCCCACAATTTCCATAAGGAACATTTCCTATATCAAAGGTAAATATGTTTCCATTTTGATTATCAACAGGAATCGTGCTACTGATATAAGTGAGGAAAGGATCAAGGGTGACTTCAATGACGGTATTAGGTTCGTCTACCAATCCTTGATTGCAATAATTTACGTATATGTTATTATCGAAGCAACGCTCTAAGAACGGTGCGGTAATATCTACGGTCATCCAGGAGCAATTCACCGTCGGCGTCATTGGAAAATCCAAATCAAGTGTATCCACATAGGGGAGTGGTAAACTAACCTGATGACCAATGGGTTGGCAGTCTGTTCCCCAGAGTGGTGTAGGGAGGTGTACTTGTACCGTGTAATTTCCAGTATCGCAATTTATCGTATAATCTCCATTTATATTGGTATGTCCATAATAAGTATGGTCTCCTTCTGCTACAACTACCCAGCCTGAGAGATTCTCATCGCCACTGGAAAAAGCACAATCCATATCATTATCTTTAAAGATATTTCCCTTAATGTTATTGGTAAACAATCCTCCAAATCCATCAACCTTCAAAATAAAGGAACCATATATATTTGGACCTAATAAGTTGTTTTCATATTCGCCTCCAAGTATCGTGTAACCACCGTTGAGATCGGATTCAATTACAAGACCCTTGCCTAGTCCCTGTACCAGATACGCTTGTTGATATACAAGATTTCCTAATCCATCCAGTTTTAGGAATAAAGGTTGATGAATAGTGATTTCAGGAACTACAATATAACCCGTTTCGTGTCCCGAAATTGCATAGCCACCGTCATCCGTTTGTATAATATCCATACCCTGCCAGAAGTATCCTTCTCCTGATTCGTGATATTTTTCCCATATAATATTACCTGATGCATCTAGTTTGTAAACAAGGAGTTGGAGTTGGAGCCCAGGAGAAACAGTTCCTCCAGTCACGATAAGTTCGCCATTATCATTTTCAATAACGCCCTGAAGCAGAGATGGACTCCCATTTAAAACAGGATTACTCCACAGCAGATTTCCATTTTTATCTGTTCTAAATATAAAAGGGTTAGGTGCCAAATCGCCCATCACTTCTCCTACGACGACAAAGTCTTCATTTGATGTTTGGATTAAATCATATACGAAAAAATTGGCTTGAACAAGAGAGCTATCATTGACAAAGTACGATTGGTTGAGCAGTAGATCTCCATTGGCATCAAGTTTTAGCAGGAAGGGACGTTGTCCAAAATCGAGAGCTGCCTCTGTTTCTCCCTGTCCGAAAACGATGAGATTGCCGTCATTGTCTTCAATGATTTTGCTTCCCTGGTTGAAGGGGCCAATGCCATTGCTGCTGGTAATTCCGACGTGGTATTTTTGCCAGAGGATATTCCCATCCCCATCAATTTTTATTATAAATATTTCTTCAGAATCTATACCATATACCGAAACACTCAATACATAATTTCCATCACTGGTCTGAACCATATCCCTCAGGTGATTTTGCCCGCCTGTTGGGGTGTAAAAGTTTTTCCATTCTTCGTTTCCATTTTCGTCTGTTTTTAAAAGAAAAAACCCGGAACTCACAGATGGATTTACAGGGTATTGGGCTTTCTGTTCTAATAAAAATCCGCCATCACTTGTCGCAATAGCAACGCTTGTCAGGAGGGAGTCACTGTCATACGTCTGGAAAAAAGGTTGAGCGGTAAGTGATGCTAAAAGCCCCAACAAAAACAATCCAAGTAAACTAATCTTTTTCATAATTGAAATTTTAATATTTTTTAAATCCTATTTGAGGGATTAAATTTTTATCAATTCAAGTGTTATAAAATCTGATGTTACAAAAATGGGGGAAGTGTGTGCGGAAAACAAAGACAAAAAAAGACATTTCTAAAGAAAAAAATGATTTATTTTTTTATAAAATGCTGATTTATAATACATTTATAGAAAAATTTCTAAAGAAATGAAAGATGGAAAGTTGTGGGAATTATTTTTAAAATTAAATAAAAAGCAAGAAAGGCGACTGAAAAAAGCCCTCCAGTCGCCGGTTTACAACCGGGAAGTGCCGATTCAACGGTTGTTTGAATGGCTGGAAAGGCAGAAAAAGAGGAAAAAACCAGACCTTCACCCCAAATCTGCCTACACTTTTATTCACACTAAAAAGCCCTTTGATGCAGCGGATTTTTATGCATTGAAATCCCGGCTGCTGCATATCATCGAGCGATTTCTGACAGCGGAGGCGCTGGAAGCAAATCCCCTGAAAGCTAAGACGGAATTGATAAAAACATATAGAAATAAAAAACTGCCAAAACATTTTAAACAAAATATGCGGGAAGCGAGAACCCTCCTCGACAAGCAAACCCAGCGCAATAGTCAGTTTCATTTTTTTCAGTATCAGCTGGAAGTGGAACAGTTTGAAATGGAAGGCCGGGAAACCCGAACCCGCCAGACGAATTTACAGGCATTGACCAATGAACTCAATGCTTTTTTTATTGCGGAAAAATTGCGCTGGGCGACTATCATGCAATCGCATCAGGCGGTTTATAAGTCGGAGTATAAACAGCCGTTCCTGGCGACAGTTTTGCAAGTGGTAGAAACGGGCGATTGGCTGACGGTTCCGTCTATTGCAGTTTACTATTATAGTTACAAGGCGTTGACGCATCCCGATGAGGAGGAAAATTTTTCGCAGCTTAAAAAACTGATCCAGGAGCAAGGGCAACTGTTCCCCGAAAATGAATTGAGGGAAGTGTATACCATTGCGATAAACTTTGGAGTAAAAAAATTAAACACCGGAAAAATCGATAAAAGAGGTATTTGAATTGTATCGCTCCGGCTTAACGGCCAATATTTTTTTCGTGGATGGAATTTTGTCGCGTTGGTCTTATACGAATATTGTGGCAATTGGGTTGCGGTTGGGAGAACTCAATTGGGTAAAGGATTTTATAGAAAAATATAAGATTTATTTAGAAATTGGATTTCAGGAAAGTATGTATGCGTATAATCTGGCGCGATTTTATTTTGTAAAAAAGGAATATAAAAAAGCTATGTCTTTATTGCTTCAGGCAGAACTCGATGATGTATTGATAAATGTATCCGGGAAAGTTTTATTGTTAAAAATGTATTATGAGTTAAATGAATTCGATGCGCTGGAATCTTTGTTGTCGAGTTTTAAAATATATCTGAGACGAAACAAAGTAATTAGTTATCACAAAACCCATTATATGAATATTGTGAATTTTACGATAGAATTAATGAAATTAAATCCCTACGATAAGGAGTCGCGAAAAAGGTTACGGGAAAAAATTGAAGGAACGAAAAGTCTTGCGGAGAAGGAATGGTTGTTGGAGCAGGTAGGATAATAGTACAGCAAACTTTGGTTTAGTTTGTAGATTGCGTAGTGTCTATTAAGTACATTGTGTAAAAAATAAATTAGTATTTAGACTGGCGTAGGTTTCATCCCGATGAGTTTATCGGGATTTGCAACCTACGCCGAAATGTTTTTAGAGGTTTTTAACCTCCTCTTACTCAGGTTAAAAACCTATACGAGCGTTGCGGCGTAGGCGCAGTTTGTTGTACTTTATTAAAAACTTTTAACTAAGCATCGTGCCCTGTAACCGTCAGGTGGGACACCTGACGGGAA
>JAHDCK010000095.1 GCA_020629915.1 Saprospiraceae bacterium | reverse complement strand
AGAAATTAAAAAATCGTTCAAAGTATTTTAAAGATTATTGTGGCCGGTTACTTAGAACGAAAAAATACTACTTAATTTTGTTTTATAAAACTACTGGTATGTCAGGTAACAAAAATACCATAATCAATGCCTAAAGTCATTCAGATTGTCAATCGCCTCAGCCTTGGAGGTTTAGTCAGCAATGCGCTTTATATGGCTAAATATATGGCTCCAGAATATGAAACTCTTGTCCTGGCCGGAATGTTGGAAGAAGAAGAAGGTAGTTATGAGTTTTTAGCCAAGGAAATGGGGATCCGCTACCAAATTCTTCCTAGCATGCACCGAAAGATTAATCTCTGGCAGGATTTAAAAGCTTATAGAGAACTAAAAAAAGTCATTCGGGATTTCCAACCGGATATCTTGCATACTCACGGCGCAAAAGCCGGAGCAATTGGACGACTCGCTGCCAGCCATTGCAATGTAAAAGGTATCTTCCATACATTTCATGGCCATGTTTTTCATTCTTATTTCCATCCACTTAAAACACAACTATTTTTACGGATAGAACAATACCTTGCAGAAAAGTCTTCTTGCATTCTAAGTGTTAGTCATCAAATTAAGCAGGAGTTAGCAGAAGAATATAAAATTTGTAAAGCAGATAAAATTCAGGTTATAGAGTTAGGTTATGATTTAAAAATTTTTCAGGAAAACCTCTCACAAAAACGCCAACAATTCAGAAATAAATACCAAATAAACCCAGACGAAATTGCCATTGGAATTGTAGGTCGTATTGTACCCATTAAAAACCATGCTTTATTTCTTAAAGGCCTAAAACAGGTATTACAAAAAACAAACAAAAAAATTCGAGCCTTTATCATTGGGGACGGTGAATTGCGAAATGAAATTGAATCCTCAGCTCGTAATCTGGATATACCTTTTAATACTGAAAAAGAGACACAGTTCAACCAACCATTGACATTTACTTCCTGGATACAAAAAATTGATGTCGCCTATGCTGGTTTAGATATTATTTGCTTAACCTCCCTAAATGAGGGAACACCTGTTAGCCTCATTGAAGCACAAGCTGCCCGAAAACCCATCATTACTACAGATGTCGGAGGAGTGAGAGATACTGTTCTCGAAGGGCAAACAGCATTGGTTTCGCGTTCTAATGATCCGGATAAACTAGCCGAAAATCTCCTGAAATTAATCAACGATGAACAGCTCAGACAATCTTTTGGGCAAAAAGGACTGGCCTTTGTTAAAGATAAATATGCTTATAATCGACTGATAAAAGATATGAAAATATTATATAATAACTTTGTCTCCAAAAATTCAAATGCTACAGTTTTTTAAAATAAAATATAATTAAAAATATTTATGAAAATAATCTCCGTCGTAGGCGCACGCCCCAATTTCATGAAAATCGCTCCACTCCACCGGGCTTTCAAGAATCATGGAAAAATCAATTCTATCATTGTACATACTGGCCAGCATTACGATGAAAAAATGAGTGATATCTTCTTCAATCAACTCGAACTCCCTAAACCGGATTACTATCTGGGAATAGGTGGTGGGACCCACACCTATCAGAAAGCCAATGTCATGCTCAAGTTTGAAGAAATTATTAATAAGGAAAAACCAGATATTGTTCTCGTTGTTGGAGATGTGAATGCCACAGCTGCCTGCAGTATTGTTGCTGTAAAAGCCGGGATAAAAACCGTGCACGTAGAAGCAGGACTCAGAAGCGGGGATCGGGAAATGCCGGAAGAAGTTAATCGCATCATTACAGACAGTATTTGTAATGGACTTTTTGTTACCGAACAAAGCGGAATGATCAATCTTGCCAAAGAAGGGGTACCAGACGAGAAAGTATTTTTTGTAGGGAATGTCATGATTGACTCTTTGGTTCACTTTAGAGAAAAAGCCAAAACATCTCCGATCCTTTCCAATTTGAGCGTAGCAAAAAAAGAATATATTTTAATGACCATGCATCGGCCTTCTAATGTAGATAATGAGGAAGGACTTCAGAAAATCTTACAAATCATTAAAAATGCAGCAGCTCAAAAAACGGTCATCTTCCCCATACATCCAAGAACGAAAAATAATTATACAAAACTTAACTTATATACCAAATTAGAATCTATTGAGAACTTAATTTTATTAGAGCCTCAGGGTTATTTGGAATTTTTGCATCTGATGGACAACGCTTGTTTAATTATTACAGATTCAGGAGGGATACAAGAGGAAACCACATTCCTTCAAGTGCCTTGCCTCACTTTTAGGGATAGCACTGAACGACCCGTGACAGTCACCCTCGGCACCAACCAACTTCTCGCCAATCTCGATCCGATTATTGTAAATGAAAGAATGACAGATATATTAAACGGCAACACAAAACAGGGTGTTATCCCTCCGCTTTGGGATGGGCAAACAGCAGAAAGAATAGCTAATATTTTATATACAAATTTTTACAAAAATTAACTTATTCTATAAATGAAAAAAGCATTAATCACAGGCGTCACCGGACAAGATGGTGCCTACCTCGCAGAATTTTTACTTGAAAAAGGATACGAAGTACACGGCATCAAAAGAAGAGCCTCTCTCTTTAATACCGAACGGGTCGATCATTTATACGAAGATCCACATGTAACAGATCGCAAATTCATCATGCACTATGGTGACCTGACAGACACTTCTAATTTAATTAGAATTGTACAGGAAGTACAACCGGATGAAATTTATAACCTCGGAGCGATGTCTCACGTGCAGGTGAGTTTTGAAATGCCGGAATACGCTGCAGATGCAGACGGCATTGGCGCATTGCGCTTGCTGGAAGCTATTCGTATCCTGGGTCTTCAGGATAAAACGCGTTTTTATCAGGCTTCTACTTCTGAATTGTACGGACTGGTACAGGAAATTCCGCAAAAGGAAACTACACCTTTTTATCCCCGCTCCCCTTACGCCGCAGCGAAATTATATGCTTATTGGATCACTGTAAATTACAGAGAAGCTTATGGCATGTATGCCTGCAACGGCATCCTTTTTAATCACGAATCACCCCTCCGTGGCGAAACCTTCGTCACCCGAAAAATTACACGTGCTGCAGCAAAGATTGCCTTGGGCCTCCAAGAAAAAGTCTATCTCGGCAACCTCGATGCCAAACGGGATTGGGGCCACGCCAAGGATTATGTAGAAGCGCAATGGTTGATGCTCCAACAGGATCAGGCAGAAGATTTTGTTATTGCTACCGGAGTAACCACTTCTGTTCGGGACTTTGTTATCATGGCTTTCCGGGAGATTGGGGTAGAACTCGCTTTTAATGGCAAGGCAGAAAAAGAAATCGGAACCGTGGTTTCTTGTTCTAATCCGGAGTATCAATTACCCATTGGGAAGGAAGTCGTGGCTGTCGATCCGCGCTACTATCGCCCTACCGAGGTAGAACTCCTCATCGGTGATCCAACTAAAGCTAAAACCAAACTCGGCTGGGAGCTTAAATACGACCTTCAGGCTTTAGTTAGCGAAATGGTACAATCAGATATGACTCTGTTTACCCGCAATAAGTACCTAAAGGAAGGTGGATATGAGATCAAAAATGAATTTGAATAAAAAATATTCAGTTTTCTTACCCTGACAACACAAGAACAAATAACGGTTGCTATTGTCTCCAACACGAGTTGGAGTGTTTACAATTTCAGATTGGGTTTGATAAAAAAACTCAAACAACTGGGTTATCATATTATTGTGATTGCACCCAAGGATACCTTCTCTTCCAAGTTGATTTCCGAAGGAGTGAGTTATAAAAATATTGCTATTTATAATTATAGCACGAACCCTATCGGTGAACTCGCCACTATCAATCGCTTCAGAAAACTATATAAGCAAAATAAAATAGATTTTATTTTTCATTATACTATAAAGCCAAACATATATGGAAGTCTGGCGGCTTGGCTGTGTGGTATTCCTTCCATTGCTATTACTACGGGTTTAGGTCATTTTTTAAATTATAAAAATCCGATAGTGAAAACTCTAACTACTTCTCTGTATCGGCTTGGTGCAGCTGTGTCGAAAGAGGTTTGGTTTTTGAATGAAGACGATAAAAATACCTTCCTGAAAAAGCGAATTGTTTCTAAAGAAAAAGCCAAATTGCTCCCTAGTGAAGGCATCAATACAGATTGGTTTTCTCCGAATGGCTATATTAAAAAAACGACAGATTTGACTTTTCTATATGCCGGACGGGTACTTTGGGACAAAGGTGTGAGGGAGTTTGCAGAAGCAGCCAAATTTATTAGAAATAAATATAAAAATATTCATTTTAAAATTCTGGGCTTCGTCGATCCTAATAACCCCAACTCTGTCCCTTATGATGAAATCTTGAAATGGCAACGGGAAAACATTATTTCTTACGCAGGGGAAACAACAGATGTCCGGCCATTCATCGAACGCTCCGACTGCCTGATCTTCCCCTCTTTCTACCGGGAAGGGGTTTCCAGGATTCTGCTCGAAGCCGCTGCCATGGCCAAACCTATTATTACCACAGATAATGTGGGCTGCCGGGAAGTGGTGGATGACGGTTTGAGCGGATATTTGGTAGAGCCAAAAAACACACAGGATCTTATTCAAAAAATTGAACAGTTTATTCAATTGCCGGATACCGAAAAACAACAAATGGGTCAACGAGGCCGCTCGAAGGTTCAGCAACTCTTCGATGAAAAAAAGGTGATTGAATACTACGTATCCACCCTCCAAAAATATAAACCTCTCCTCACTCAACCCAATAAATCCTGATACAGTTTCAGGTAATTCCGGGCATACTCCTCTGTAGAAAATAACTGCTCCACTCTTTCCCTTCCTTTCTCCCCCATTTCTTCCCTCAGCTTTTTATTTATAATTAATTTTTCTAATGCAATAGCAAGTGCCGCACTATCTGAAGGCGGAATGACATAGCCTGTAATACCGTCTTCTACTTGCTCAGATACACTAGCCACATCCGTAGCAACCACGGGTATTCCTTTCGACATCGCTTCCAGATTCACCGTTGGAAACCCTTCACTCCCTCGCACTTCCCTCGATTTTTCTCCTATATTTAAAATTTCTTTTTTAACAGATGGCAACACCATTATATCTACATATTCCAAAAAATCATAAGGATATTGTTGCCATCCCGTGAAGGTAATATTCTCTAACTCTGATTGTTTCAGTTTATCAAATAGCCAATTTTGATATAATTTTTCTTCCTCTATAAAATCACCCAGACACAACACAATGACATTTTTCAAATGGCCCTTTTGATTTAAAATTTTAAAAGCATCAAAAAGATGGTGGTAGCCCTTGAAGGGAATAACAGTAGAAAAAACACCAATTATTGTATATTTTGTTCTGATATTTTTAAGCCAGTTAAGTTGAAGCCCGCCTAGTTTCATTTCCGGGACACCGGGATAAATAACCATAGACTTCGCCCTGGCAGCTGCGCCTAAATTAGCCTTAGCAAAATTGGAAATCAAGACAATTTTTTCCGGCAGTCTTTCAAACCAATTCCAGAAAAAAGAGGAAATTCCCCGCTCGGTATGCAATTGGCAAATCATCCGAATCCTACTTTGACGGACGGCACGGGACATTAGCAAAACAGACCGGGGATCGCCTGCATGTATCAGATCGAATTTTTCCTTTTTTAAAAATTTTAATATATTTTTATTATAATCAAAAAAGGGAAATATCAAACTCGCCTTTTTCCACCAAGAATATCCCTGAATTTTTTTTCCAAATACATTTAAATCATCCCCCGGATCAATAATGACCACCCGAAAATTCATCTCCCGGTACATTTTGGCAACGATACCTTCCCTCGAAAGAAGAATAGTCGCTTCAATATTTTCGGGCAACTGCCGGATCAGTTCTGCCAGTTGCCGCTGAGACCCTGCATATACATGTGGGTAGCCTAGAGTGTATAAAATTTTATATGTTTTGTTTTCTATCATAAAAAAGGGCGAACTGAAAACTCAATTCGCCTGTGTAATTAATTATATTATTATAATTATTTAATGCAAGATCATTTTTCTTGCTTGCGAAAGTCCACTTCCCGTTTTAAACAAGCACCAATATAATCCTTTTGGATAATGAGTCATAGAAAGATTTATACTTCCTTTTGTTTCTTTTACAGGAAGTTGCCGGATAATCTGTCCGGTATTATTGTATATATAAAAAACTCCGGCTTCTCCTTGCGGCAAGGCAAACGTTACTTGGGTTTCATTTGAAAAGGGATTAGGGTGTATAGTAAAATAATTATTTTGTTCTAGGTCTAGTACATTTACAATGGGATAAACACAGGAATCCTCTACAGCAATATCAACAAAAGGGTCGTAATTAACTGCCGCTGTATCTGTACATCCATAAATTAAATTAGTCACCATCGCCTGATATAAATTGAGCTTACCGTAACCCCAATCCGGGTTGGGTACCATGCCCTCCGCATACTGAGAATTGAGGACAAAGGAATCTACCTTTGCTGTACTTTCAAAAGCATTGATTATTTCAGCATAATTAGCCTGCGGATGCATCTCCAGATATAATGCAGCAGCTCCGGTAGCAATAGGTGCAGCCGCAGAAGTCCCACCAAAACGAATATGGTGTCCAGTAAACAACATCCACTCAGGATTATCATTAGAAATAACTGCCAAACGAGATAGATAATTGGTGGTAAAAACCCGTTGACCAGAAGTATTGACATTCGGCTTAGTGCGGTTATCTCTTGTTGGGCCCCGGCTGGCAGTTGTATAATGTGATTGGGGTGTTCCGGGTTCTGTTTGATAATTTAAATTCAAATCCAAATATCCCGGTCGATTGTAGTAACTCCCAACAGTTAACACTTTATCTGAGCAGGCCCAGCCGGAAAGCAGGGTCTTTCGGTTATCTGGGTATTTATAATGGATACTATCCGGGAAAATATCCGGTGACGGGATCATGCTGTTTATTATATTAGAATTCCCTATTAACCCCTCAGAATTCCAACTATCAAAATGTCCGCTTCCTGTTGTAAACAACTCCCAATAATCTGAATTATCTGCTGTTGCTCCTAAAAAAGTCATATCATAAACCCCGTCATACAACTGAACTATTCCATTGATAGTTCCGATAGAGTTACCCATAGAATCCAGTACCTCATAATTATTTTGAAGGGTTTGACCATCAACCAAACTATAATCAGTAGGAATATTTATAAAGACTGTTCTGCCTTTTCTTTTAAAATCGGTAGAGGAGATTAACCCAAAAGCTACATAGGCATTTTCAAAATTGGCCTTATCGGCATACATATTAATATACCCTGCATTCACAGCATTAGAATGCTTAAACCAGGTCACTGAGGTATCTGCTGTAATATCATATTCCAAATGATATCTTGCCTGTCCGGCATTTCCAACAGCTTGTACTAATATTCTACCCGCTGCTGCATCCAATAAATTGCCAATTAAATCATTGGCCAGCCCCCGTTGATCATGTGCCCCGAAATAAGATCCAACACTTGAATTAATCGCTACTGGTTTGCCTTGCTGTTCTGCTATATCCAGTATATAATTTAAGGCATCTATAAATTTGGCTGTGAAATCATTAAATCCAACTCTAACATGAATAATATCACTTTTGGGCGCAACTCCGGCAAGGGTATCTGCTACTTGTCCATTGCCCGTTGCAATTCCGGTGGCCATTGTTCCATGCCCACCTGCTTGTGTCACGACGTGATTGATCATTCCGGCATCAATGGCCTGACTGTCCCACTCATATCCATATCCAAAGGAGCTTTGCATATTGGAGGAATCCGTTACATTCTGATCCCAGATACTGATGATTCTTGTAGTACTATCTGCATTTTGAAATTCGTGATTTCGCCAGTCCAGGCCCAAATCAATCATCCCTACAATGACATCTTCCCCTTCGTACCCGGCTGGTAAAGGCCCAAAACCATTCCATACCGAATCAATACCATTATTTACTGCAACGAAATCTCCTAAAGCATGTGCTTTGAAGGGCTCATATTCCATTCTTTGGACAAAGTCCTGACGCTCTAAAACCGGAATCTTTCCGGCAGGTAGTGTAATAGTAGCAATACCTTTGAAGGCTGTATGTATTTTACCATCATGAGCTGTGGCAAAACTTTCTATTTGTTCCAGATTTCCCTTAACCAAAAAGGAAAGGTTTTTATCTAGTTCTCCTTCTCGTTCCATTTTGTCCAGCGTATAAATAAAAGCAGGATTAATTTTACGGTTGTATTGCTGCCCATACAAGGAGAGAGTCATTGTTCCGGTCGTGAGTAGCAATAAAAAAAATTTAATAAAATTCATATTGTTTATTTTTATAAAAGTTAGGCGGGGTTAGTTTTTCCTAAAATTAACTTTATTTTTTTTGTACAACAAACTTTAGTTTCTTGCCTGCGTCTTGTTCTTATAAGTTTAAAATAAAAACTACGAAAAGCTAGTTCCACCTGCACAAAAGGCAAGCCATTCTATCCAAATTAATATGAATAGAAACTAAAAAGGGTTTTAAGTCTAAATTTTTCTATTTTTGAACAACTAACAGAGTAATCAGATTTGGAAAAAACCTGTATTGTCGTTCCATGCTATAATGAAAAAGTGACCATCCGCAAAGTTGTAAAAGCACTGCTTCATCATCCTGTAGAAATCATCGTGATCGATGACGGTTCTTCCTTTGATGTCAGGCAGGAACTTTCTGAACTTCCCATTCATTTTTTGAGGCACAAAATCAATCTCGGCCAGGGGGCTGCCCTCCAAACCGGAACAGAATACGCCTTGTCAATTAGTGCAGATTACATCATTCATTTTGATGGAGATGGACAACATGATCCAGATATCATCCCCGACCTGATTGCTGCCATAAAAAAAGGAGATAAAGATATTATTATGGGTTCCCGTTTTATGGATAAGGAAATCCGAAGCAATATTCCATTCCTGCGTTCTGTCATTTTAAAAGGAGCTATTTTTATAAATTATATAAAATCCGGGATCTGGCTGACCGATGCCCATAATGGTTTGCGGGTAATGAATCGCAGAGCCGGAGAATGTCTAAAATTTCGGGAAACCCGAATGGCTTACGCAACGGAATTACTCGAAATTATATCTAATAATAAACTACGCATTGGTGAAATTCCATCCAAAGTTTTATACACCGAATATTCCCTCGAAAAAGGACAAAAAAACCGGGACGCTATCCATGTACTTATTGATATTTTTTCTAAAACCCTCTTTCCATGACCTTTTTTCAATATATATTAATTGCATTAGTACTGGGTTTACTCTTCGTTTATGCTCGTTATTTCAAACTACTCTATCAAAGACTCTTTTTTATACTTTTGTTTTGTACGGGTATATATCTAATTATATTTCACGAAATCACTAATGACTTAGCCACTTTTCTTGGGATCACAAGAGGAGCAGATCTCATTTTTTATACTTTCGTTTTATTTTCATTTTTTATTTATATTTATTTATTTCAGCGCATTCGCATTTTAGAAAACAATGTCGTTCGGCTGGTTCGGGAGGATGCCATAAAAAATGCGGGAAAACCGGATCAAACAAATTCATGACAGCTTTAAACTCCACTAAATATATTTTTAAAAAAAGTATTATTAAAATACTTAAACAAGAACAGAACCTGATCCTCGATGAAGCAGCCCTGCCCGCCTATGCCCATCAAAATCCCTTAATTGATCGTATTTTCTGGAACCGACTAAGTATGGCTTTATCCATGCTGCCATCCTCTGGAATCACCCGAATTTTAGATTTTGGTTGTGGTACAGGGGTCTTATCATATCATCTGGCCAAAAATGGTTTTCAGGTTGATGCCGTGGATTTAAACCTAACTCCAAAAAAAAGATTGGAAAAAGAAATTAAATTTCCAGATTTAGTATCTTTTCACGAAGGCGGTCTAAGTGCTATTCCGACTAATCAAAAATTTGATGTTATTTTTGCATTGGATGTATTAGAACATATTCAGGATTTAGATAATTATATTCATACTTTCATGCAAATCCTTAATAAAAATGGACGAGTCATTGTTTCCGGGCCTACCGAAAATTGGTTTTATAAACTAGGGCGTAAAATGGCCGGGGCCAGGTTTACCGGAGATTATCACACCAGTAATATAAAAACGATCAAATCTTCTTTTAGTAAAAGAATGGATATTATTAGTTCCCAAAAAATCCCCTGGGGAATTACCTTGTTCGAGATCTTTGCCGCTCAAAAACGACCTGGTCGATGAATCTGAAAATAGAAAACCGGGCATTAGTTCTCCTCTTTTTCTTAGTTCTTTGCCCCTTAATTTTGTTGTCCTTTTATACTTATCCTGTTGGGGTACATGATTGGGATTGGCTGGTTTTTTTTGAATATGAAGAACTCAGTTTTATTCAGTTTCAAACTTTGATGTATGAAAAATACACAGGCAGATTTGCCTCTACCCTTTTGTTAAGTACCAGCCCTTATTGGATCAATCTTTTTACTTATAAATTAATTCCGATTATACTTTTATTAAGCATGACTGCTTCCCTGTATATTTTGTTTCGTCAATTGTTTCGTTATTTTAACAATACAGGAATAAACACATGGGTACCCACCTTGGCATTTATTGTTATTTTAATACAAGGGCTTAGTGGAATATACGAGTTTTTATATATTATATCTTCCAGTTTTACTTATACCGTAGCATTTATCCTGTTAAATTTCTGGCTGGCTTTGTTCATCGTTCTGCACCAGCGTTTTTCCATCTTTCCTTTTTTCACCCTTCTTTTGATCACCATTGCTTTAAATGGCTGGAATGAACTATATCTTTTATTTATAAATTTAATGTTGGTACACTTCATAGGCTGGAAAATCTGGAATAAGAAAAAAGTCCCCGCCTGGATTTGGATAACCTTGATCATTTCTCTACTCAGCGGCTTGACAGAGGCGCTTGCTCCGGCTAATTTTATTCGGATCAATGCTTATCCCGGCTCCGGAGATATTTTAAAAACATTGTTCCTGACAGTAGCTGCTTTAGGAAGTAATTTAATCAGTTGGATTGCCAATACTACACTCGGACTAATGACTATTGCCTTGCTCCCTGTCCTGGGACAAATAGCCAAAATTATACCTCAAAAGACCCTGAATAGAAAAAGTATTTTGACCTTTATCTCTTTGAGTCTTTCCTGGCAAATCGTTCCTCTCCTTTTATTGTTTTACTCGTGTGGGCCCAACTCCATGCCCGAACGCGTAGTTGATACTTTGTATATTTTATTTTTATCTTCTTTCTTTGGAGGAGTTCTTATTTTTATTAAAAAATATAAATTATTTGATTTTAAAATTAAAAACAGCCTGCTCAAAACAGGTTTATGGGTTTTTATTGGTACTATTATTCTTTTTAATCCAATAAAAATAAAGCGGGATATCCCGCCACCCACTTCCCTCCAACCTAAAGAATTATTTCAATTTCTCGACGTGCGAAACAATACCGGGACGGCTTGGTTGACCCTGCTCGATGGTTCGGCTAAAGAATATGCTACTTTTAACCAAAACTTATTTGAAGAAATAAAAAACTGTACTTCTGATACGCTCTGGGTAGAACCACCTGCCTTCCCAAAAATTATTTACGAACCTATTTTTGACCGAAAACACAAAGCAGGCAATAATCGTATCTCCATTTATTTTGAAAATAAAATAGATCGGATCATATATAAAAAAGAGACGAAATGAAAAAATTGAAAATCCTTCATCTCATCTCCAATTCCGGCACCGGAGGAGCACAAACGCATTTGTTGGATATTTTAAAACATTTCAACCGAAATCAATTTGAACTACACGTCATCGCCGAGCAACAAGGACGATATGCCGCATCTTTTTTGGAAGTTGCAGACGGAGGTCTACTCATTAACTGGAAGGACAATTCTTTTAAAATTTATAATAAATTAAAAAATTATATTCAAAAAGAAAAAATAAATATTCTACATAATCATCTCTTCAAAGCCTGTATCGTCGGTTCTTTTACCGGATATAAAACAGAAGTTAAGACATATAATAATTTGCATGGGGAATTAATTGATGGCGTAAATCTCCCGACCTGGAAACTCCTTCCCTATCGCTGGCTCAATCGCCTCACTGCCCGACTGGGTGCCGAACAAATTGCTATCTCTCATTTCATGAAGGAACAATTGATCCGTCAAGGACTTCCTTCTGCTCAGATTCATGTTATTTACAACAGTATTAATGCTAAACAGTTTTTATATCAAAAAAAAGAATACAATAAAAATCAACCGCTTCAGGTCCTTTGCATTGGTCGGCTACATCCTCAAAAAGGAATAGAATATTTATTGCAGGCTGCTAAGGAATTGCCGGAGGATTTTCAGTTTACTATCCTTGGAGATGGTGAATTATTTCCTAAATTTCAAATTTTTATAGAAAAAAATAATATAAAAAATATATCACTAAAAGGTTTTCAAAAAGAAGTGCAGGCTTATTACGAACAAGCTGATATTTTCGTTCTGCCTTCTCGCTGGGAGGGATTTGGCATTGTACTCATAGAAGCGATGGCAATGGGATTGCCGGTGATTGCTTCGGATACCGGCGGCATTCCCGAACTCATCCATCAGGGTAAGGGCGGCTTTCTCTGTCCGGTGGGTGATGTAACAAAGTTAAAAGAATATTTTTTAAAATTATATAAAAATCCGGCGCAAATGGGATCTTTCGGAGCTTACAACCGTCAATATTTTAAAGCAACTTTTACCCTTGAAACTATGCTTAAAAAACTAAAATTGTTATATTTAAAATAATTTCAAGTATTTTGCAGCAATTTTATCCCAGGCCAATTCCCTTTGATAAGCGGCCAAAGCTCCTGCCCCCAATTCCTTTCTCAACGCCTCGTTTTCCATCAAAAACACAATCGCCTTCCTTAGGTTTTCTTCCGTCAAATGTTCCAGCCAATAACCATTTTTCTTATTCAAAAAATCATCCATCAACTCTCCACAGCTTCCAATAATTGGCAAGCCCATCCCCATCGCTGCTGCCAGGGTTCCGCTCTTAGTGCTGCTACCCGTCCAAATATTTTCAGAATGTGTAGGGGGCAGATGCAGGTAAAGATCCAATTCTGAAAGTTGCCGGGCAACCTCCTTCGAAGAAAGCTCACCTGTTAAAATAATATTTTTATCTATAAAATATTTATTAATTATTTTATTGTTTTCAAGGTTTAGCTTTCCTGCTATT
>JAHDCK010000094.1 GCA_020629915.1 Saprospiraceae bacterium | reverse complement strand
TCATCCGGATCAATTTCCTTGGTGATGTCATCCCGCATCAACATCCCCCGATGCTGGAGGCTCTTGATGTGCTGTCCGGCGATACCCACATGCACTTCCTTGATTTCGATTCCGGCATTCTTCTCGGCCTTGGCAATGGCCTCCTGGATCGCAGTAACGGTTTTTTCGATATTGGAAACCACGCCTCGACGCACCCCAATAGAATCCACCTTACCAAAACCCAGCACTTCGAGTCTGCCGAACTCATTCATTCGACCGGCAATGGCACACACTTTAGTTGTACCGATGTCCAGTGCTACAATAATTTTGTTTTGATTTTTTACTTCCATAGTTAATCCATTTATTAATGAATAATTAAAAATGAAGAATGAAGAATGAGCTGGGGAATCACTTTACATTTTAATTTAAATTATTCATTTTAAGTTAATCATTTCTATCTTAAAAGAATACAATACTTCATATTCTTTATAATTATTTTGAGCAAACGATTTGTCCATCGTATTTTAAATTAATGGATTGGTATTTGCTCCAGCCATGTCTTGTCATAGCTTCTTTATAAAATATTTTTAAATTTTCTATCTTTTCATCAACGTTTTCAGTTTTTCCGAATACGATTTTTTGTTTACCAATTTTAGGAACGAAGGTATATTCCCCTTTGGCATTGCGATGAATTTGCTCAACCATCGGTTGAAGAAATTCATCTTCCTTTATTTTTTTACATATTAAAAATACATCTTCCTGAACTTCATTATAATTCAATTCTGACTTAGACGGAATTTTCCCGGTCATCACCGGAACCCGAACGGTCAGGTGAGCCGACAATGGAATCTTCACGCCTTCTTCATCCATATAATAATGCTTCCCTTCCTCATCGATCACTCTCACGAGCGGTTGTCTTTGTTCCAGATTGACATTGACCCGATTTTTCGCATCAATAAATACTTCTGCATTATATATGAAAGGATCTTCTCTCAAGAGGTTTTCAATTTTTTTAATCTCCAATGCTTCCAGTGGGATTCCTTTTACAGAATGTCCAAAATTTCGCGCGATGGTTTTGCGAATATCTTCGGAATCAATCAGGTGCAAAGAGTCTTTTTGATTGACGATATTCACTACTAAATCCTGCGCCTTCGTCGTTTGCTTTTCCTGAACGGCGGACACAACTAACACAAAGAGGCAGAGCAGGAAAATTATCCCGACTGTACTCAAAACCCAGTTGCCTATTTTGTGTGACATTTTTTTATTTATTAAAATATTATAATTTTTCTACAAATTTTATTACAAATAAATACAAAAATTATAAAATTAGTTCCTTTGATATTAAATTTTGTTAATCAGGTATTTATCCTTAATCATATTTAACAATTTATCAATATCTCCGGCACCTAAAGTTAATAAAACTTCTACGTTTTTTAAATTCAATTCACGTACCAAGTTTTCTTTTTTTAATAATTTTTTTTCCGGATTCTTCATTTTTTCAAATATAATCTTTGAAGTTACACCGGGAATGGGCAATTCCCGCGCCGGATAAATATCCAGCAAATAAATTTCATCCAGTACATCCAGTTCTTCCGCAAATCCATCCACAAAATCTTTCGTCCTCGAATACAAGTGCGGCTGAAAAACACCTGTGATTTTTTTATCAGGGTAAAGCGTTTTGGCAGCGTGAATCGCTACTTTTAATTCGCCGGGATGATGTGCGTAATCATCTATGAAAACGAAATCCGGTTCTTTAACCAAACATTCAAATCTTCTTTTTATCCCTTTAAAATTTATTAGTGCTTTTCTAATATCTTCTTCTTTTACGCCCAACTTCAGAGCGACGGAAATAGCCGCTGCCGCATTCTCTACATTGTGATGTCCCGGCATTGAAAATTGTAAACTTTCCAGCCGCTGTTTTCCTGCATAATCAAAAACAAAATATCCGTTTTCCACGCGTATATTTTCAACAGTATTTTCACTTCCATTCAAACCATATTTTTCAATATTGATATTATCAATATTTCTATTCAGTTTTAAATTGTTTTGCAGGTATAATATTCCGTTTTCTTTTATTTGTTCTGCAAACAGATGAAAGGCTTCCACCATCGTTTCCCCATCCGAATAAATGTCCAGGTGATCCGGGTCCATCGCAGTTATGACTGCCATGTCGGGATGCAACTGAAGAAAGGAACGATCAAACTCATCCGCTTCCACAACCATCCAGTCATTCGTTCCTGCTACAAAATTGGAATCGAAATTTCCGGCAATGCCTCCGAGGAAAGCCGTGCATGGAAATCCACCCTCGCGCAACAAGTGGGTCAGAATACTGGAAGTCGTCGTCTTGCCATGTGTTCCGGCAACGGCAATTGTTTTTAAATCTTTACTCAACAATCCAAGTATTTCCGCTCGCTTCAAAACAAGAAAATTATTATTAATAAAATAATTCAACTGTTTATGATCCTTCGGAATGGCCGGCGTGTAAATCACCATATCTACCTGCTTCGGAATTTCACCCAAATCATCCACGTAATGAACCGACATTCCCTCTTCTTGCAGCGTTTTTGTCAGCTGGGTTTCCGTTTTGTCATATCCGAATATTTCCACGTTTTTTCCGTTGAAATAACGCGCTACCGCACTCATACCAATACCACCTATTCCAATAAAAAATATTCGTTTTATTTGGTCAATGTTCATTTTTATTGGCCAGTTTCAAAACCTCCCGTGCAATTCTTTCGTCTGCATCGGGAACGGCTCTTTTTTTTATATTCTCTTTTAATTTATTTTTAATCTCCTCATTTTTCAACAAGGCGATTGCTGTTTTTATCATTTCCGTTTTGGCTTCGGCATCCTTCACCATCAGGGCTGCCTCCTTTTCTACCAGGGCATAAGCATTTTTTGTTTGGTGATCTTCTGCTACGTTTGGAGAAGGAACCAACAAGGTCGGTTTACCCACCAAACACAACTCCGAAATGGATAAAGCTCCAGCTCTCGAAATCACCACATCCGCCAGACCATAAGCCAAATCCATTCGGTCAATAAAATCCGTGACGACGACATTCGGCAATGCAGCTGCTTTAGATTTTTTAAATTCTTTTATATATAATTTTCCTGCCTGCCACAAAATCTGTACGTTCTCCATCTCGTCTTTCAAGTACTCCGCTTGTGCTTCCACTGCATCATTTATGCTCCTCGCTCCAAGACTTCCACCCATAATAAAAATCGTGGGTTTGTTTTCATCTAAGCCAAAATGCCTCAATGCATCTTGTTTATTTATATTCAAATTAGCCAGTTCTTTTCTGACCGGATTCCCGGTTAGGACTAATTTTTCTTTTGGAAAAAAATGTTGCATTCCATCATAAGAAACACAAATCGCACTAGCTTTTTTGCCCAGGATTTTATTGGTGACGCCGGGATAGGAATTTTGTTCCTGCACCAGAATCGGCACGCCTGCTCTAGCTGCCATTTCCAACGTCGGGCCGCTTGCATACCCTCCTACTCCAACTGCCACATCCGGATTAAATTCCTTAACGATGCCTCTGGCTTTCCAGAGCGAACTCATCAGTTTAAATGGAAAAGCCAAATTTCGCAAAGTCAGTTTTCGATGAAATCCGCTGATCCACAATCCCTTGATCGGGTATCCTGCTTTCGGTACTTTTTCCATTTCGAGCTTGCCTTGAGCACCTACGAATAAAATTTCGGTTTCGGGCGCAATGCGTTTCAAGGCATTGGCAATAGCAATCGCAGGGAAGACATGTCCTCCGGTTCCGCCTCCGCTGATGATTACTTTTTTGCTCATTTTTTTATTATATATTTTGATTTGACTGGTTAAAGCTGTGCCTGAGCCAGTCGATGTATTGATTTTCTAAAACACAAATTTGTCATTTCAAGCCTGTGCTAACCTTTGCGTCAAAGACTTATTGAGAAATCTCGTCTAAAAATGAAAATCTGATTCCTAAATAATCCCTGAAGTTAAAAGTGGGGAACTGTCTTTGCTTTTAGACAAGATCTCTCACTTCGTTCGAGATGACAAAAAATTGTTTTCAATTATATAAATAATTGCACCATTGTACCATTATTTTAAGTCGGCACATCAATGCGTTCGATATAACGACTCACACTTAGCAACATTCCCAGAGAAATACAGGTGAACAACAAAGACGTTCCACCCAAACTAATCAAAGGCAATGTCAAACCCGTTACCGGAATCAAATGCACGGCTACGGCCATGTTGGTCAGTGCTTGTAATACCAGGAGCAAACTGATCCCGATGGCCAGCATTGCGCCGAATGCCTTAGGGCTGTTGGTTACCAATTTTACCGTTCTCAAAAAAAGAATGATATATAAAGCCAACACTAAAAATGCTATCAAAAACCCATACTCCTCAATTATAATAGAATATATAAAATCCGAATATGATTGAGGTAAATAATTTCTTTGCACGCTGTTCCCCGGTCCTACCCCAAAAAGCAAACCGCCTTGGGCGATGGCAATTTTTGATTGCTGAATTTGAAATCCATCGCCTGACATAAATTCCCGAATACGGCTGATCCAGGTTTCTACCCGAACCATTTCCGGGAAGAAATTTCCAATGATGATCAAAAAAGCGAATAAGACAATTCCCAATAATAATAAAAGTAATATATAAGGAATAGCAACTCGTCCGATAAACATCATCAGGATGCAGGTGAAAAACAACAGCATTGCCGAGGACAAATCCGCCGGTGCAATCAAGGCACAGGTAATCAAAATGGGGATAATAATCGGCAGGAAGGCCGATTGAAAATCCTTGATATACTCCTGTTTGGCAGAGATTGCGCGAGCCACGTAAATGATCAAGGCAATCTTCGCCAAATCCGAAGTCTGAAAGGAAATATTTAAAACGGGGATGATGATCCATCGGCGGGCTTCGTTCAGATTAATCCCCATGGCTAATGTAAAAAATAATAATATCCAGGAAATTAATAAGAGCGACGGTGCCCACTTGGAATACCGGAGGTAATGCATCCGGTAACACAAGTACATCAGCAACCAACCGAAGGTTAAAAGAACGAGGTGTTTCATCAAGTAAAACTCGGTGTTTCCGTGCTGGTACTGATAGGCCAATTTGCCGGTGGAACTATAGACTGCCAACAAAGAGAACAGGGAGAGCAGCGCAACGATCATCCAGATCATGCGGTCTCCTTGTAATTGGGTATAAACTCTTTGTACTAATGCAGACATATATTTTTAATAAATTTATTTTACATTTTTTATAACCGCAGCTTTAAATTGATTGCCGCGATCTTTATAATTTTTAAACAAATCAAAACTTGCACAAGCAGGAGACAACAAAACAACATCTCCTTTTTTTGCATATAACTTAGCCAAATTCACCGCTTCTTCTGCACTTCCACTTTCCTCAATAATTTTCACCTGACTAGAAAATGCTTCGAGGATTTTTTGATTATCCAGGCCAAGACAAATAACGGCTTTCACTTTTTCGCGAACCAGTTTCATCAACGGTTCATAATCATTTCCTTTATCCGTTCCGCCCGCTATCCAAATCACAGGTTGCGTCATCGCATCCAAAGCGTAAAAAACGGAATCGACATTTGTTGCCTTGCTATCATTAATATATGTAATTTCATTAATAACAGCGACTTTTTCCATCCGGTGTGGATCATTGACAAAAGTATCCAGTCCTTTCTGAATCACCTCGTCCGGCAGTCCAAAACACTTGGCGGCATACACGGCACAAGTGGCGTTAAAAACATTGTGCATTCCTTTTATACTCATTTTATTCGTATAAAAAATAGTCGGAGGCGATGGGGGCACCTCCGACCTGTGGTGTTCCATATCGGATGTTTCATAGTATGAAATATCCTGGGATTGCACTTGAAAGATACAATGCCAATGGGGTGCCACATTGCTCTTTTCGATATAATTTTTTATTGTAATGTCAGAACCATTATAAATAAAATCGTCGTTACGATCCTGGTTTTTTATTATATTAAATTTAGAATTTACATAATTTTCAAACTGATATTCGTACCGGTCCAAATGGTCTGGTGTAATATTCAACAAGATGGCCACATCCGGGCGAAATGTTGTTATTCTATCTAACTGAAAACTACTAATCTCCAATACGTAATAATCAAATTTTTCTTCTGCAATCTGTCTGGCAAAACTAACGCCGACATTGCCACCGAGTCCAACGTTCCATCCCGCTGTTTTAAAAAGATGGTAAGTCAGATTGGTTGTTGTCGTCTTACCATTGCTTCCGGTGATGGCGATGATTTTTGCTTTGCAATGCTGAAAGCCAAATTCAATTTCATCAATCACGGGCGTTCCCTGCTTATCCAGTTTTTTTATCAACGGAACTTTATCGGGGATACCCGGACTTTTAATCACCACATCTGCCGATAAGATTCGGGCTTCGTCGTGCTGCCCTTCCTCGTATTCGATCTCGTATTTTTTCAAAATTTCAAGGTAGCTTCCTTTGATGCTTCCCTTTTCAGATACAAAAATATCGTATCCTTTTTTTTTTGCTAAAACAGCCGCTCCTACTCCACTTTCTCCCGCTCCTAATACGACTATTTTTTTATGATTCATTTTTTATATAATAAAATTTGATTAGCTATTTAATTCTTTTATTTCTTCATTTACAAATTCTAATATATATTCAATTCCCTTTTCCTCAATAGCAATTTCAAATTCTGAAGAATGGGCTTTATCTCCTGTTGGGAACCAATCTTTTACTTGTTTATTTATACCTATAAATAATCCATTTTCATCTCCAATAGCACAAAATCTCTCAAAACTCCCGTCAAATATTTTGATATTTAAAATTTCCTTTAATTTCTTATAACTTTTTTCAATATCATTTACTGGCATTCCTATTTCAGAAATCTCAAGCCAGGAACCCGCACTAAATTTTTCCAGGCTTTCATTTTTCATATTCTTTCTGGCTATCAACTCAACAATATTTTTATCGGCGTCATAAAAATAAATGGCCATTGCATTCCAAAAATCAAAATCCTGTATTTCATTTTCTCCATCTCTAAGGATTTCTAACCGCTCCTTTAGCCAGCCTAAAGCTTCCTCCTCTTGATTGCAAGGAATATTTATGGCAAAGTGATAAGGTTGAAATTTTTCATTTTTTACAATTCTGAATTTCGATTTTCCAATTTGAAAAACGGCTTCCCGCTCAGATTTTTCTATTACCTCCAATCCCATTTTATTAGAATAAAAATCAACTTGCTCCAAAAAATTTTGACTATATATTTTAAGTTCTTTTATATTCATTTCCTCAGATTGTTATAAAAAATTAACGCACCTTCAAAGTAATAATCGTCAACACTGCCAGTAAAATTCCCACGATAAAAAACCGCATGACGATTTGGGATTCGTGCATATTTTTTTTCTGGTAGTGATGATGGAGCGGAGACATCAGAAAAATTCTTCGACCCTCTCCATATTTTTTTCTCGTATATTTAAACCATGCTACTTGAAGCATGACGGATAAATTTTCAATTAAAAAGATGCCACACAAAATGGGGATCAATAATTCCTTCCGAATCAAAATCGCTAATGCTGCGATGATGCCACCCAAGGCCAAACTCCCGGTATCTCCCATGAATACTTTTGCGGGAAATGCGTTGTACCACAAAAATCCAATACAGGCTCCGAAGAAGCAAGCGCAAAAAATTACTAACTCCTGCGTATGCGGCAAGTATAATATATTCAAATAATCCGCAAATATATTATGCCCCGAAACGTAAGCGAGAATCCCAAGGGTCGCTCCGATGATTGCCGAGGTTCCCGTGGCTAATCCATCAATTCCATCCGTCAGATTAGCCGCATTAGAAACAGCCGTCACGATAAAAATCACCAGCAAAACAAAGAACACATTGGCCACCATTGGACCGTAATCTCCCAGAAAATTAAATATATTATTATAATCTAATGAGTTTCCCTTAAAGAACGGGACATTCGTCAAGCCCGATTTTACATAGTAATACTTCTTATTACTATCATCTTTCATATCTACAGTTTCCACCACCTCGCAAGTTGGGCAATTATTCAGTTCTTCTAAATCCATTCTAACAACCACATCGTCATTCATCAACATTACCAAACCCACAATCAACCCCAAAACAACCTGCCCCAGGATTTTAAATTTTCCACTCAGTCCCTCTTTATCCTTTTTAAAAACTTTTATATAATCATCCGTAAATCCAATAACAGCCATCCAGGAAGTTGCTAAAAGCATAATTATAATATAAATATTATCTAATTGTGCTAAAAGCAAACAAGGAATCATTATCGCCATTAGGATGAGGATACCGCCCATTGTCGGCGTCCCTTCTTTTTCTTTTTGTCCGGCTAAACCAAGGTCGCGGACGGTTTCTCCAATTTGCAATCGCTTGAGGTAATTAATAATTCTACCCCCAAAAACAATCGAAATCACCAGCGACAAAATAATAGCTATACCCGCACGAAAAGTCACAAACTTGAACAGGCGAGCTATTTCAAAATTGTAGGAGTTTTCTAAAAATTCAAATAAGTGGTATAACATTATTTTATTTATATAATCAGGCTCTGCTTCCGTTTTGCAGACCCATCATTTCTTTTAATATTTGTTTATCATCAAAAGGAAATTTCTTTCCGTTGATTTCCTGGTATTTTTCATGGCCTTTTCCGGCAACTAAAATGATGTCACCGTGGCGAGCCATTTGACAAGCTGCCTTAATCGCCTGTTTGCGATCCGTGATCGTTAATGCTTTTTGTGTCGCATAAGCCGGAATGCCTTTTTCCATATCTGCTAGAATGGCATCCGGGTCTTCCGTCCTTGGATTGTCCGAAGTCAGGATAACCTGGTCACTGTAATCACAAGCGGCTTTGGCCATGATGGGGCGTTTGGTTTTATCCCGGTCGCCACCACAACCGACAACTGTGATCACCTTTTCTTTTCCGGTGCGCACTTTTTGGATTGTGCTCAACACTTTTTCCAACGCATCCGGCGTATGGGCGTAATCTACAATCGCAGTTATATTTTTTTCCTTAGAATATATAAAATCAAAACGTCCTTCTGCTGATTTAAGGTTACTAAGGATTGTCATGACTTCCATTTCATCCTGATCCAATAACATGGCTGTTGCAAAAACACACAGCAAATTATAGGCATTAAATGCTCCAACCAAACGGGCAAAAAATTCTTTGCCGTTGAGTTCCATCTGCAAACCTCTTATAGAATTTTCTACAATCTTTGCTTTGTAATCAGCCATCTTTTTCAGGCCATAAGTTTGTTTTTTAGCTACGGTATTTTGAAGCATGACACTTCCCCGTTTATCGTCCAGGTTGGTCAGCGCAAATGATCCTTTTGGCAATTCATCAAAGAATTGTTTTTTTACCCTTATGTATTCTGCAAATGTTCCATGATAATTCAAATGATCATGAGATATATTTGTAAAAACGCCACCTGTAAAATGCGTCCCTGCAATTCGTCTTTGATGAACGGCATGAGAACTCACTTCCATGAAAGCATATTCACAACCTGCATTGACCATTTCCCGAAGCAGTCCCTGGAGCGCCAGTGCGTTAGGTGTGGTATGCGTGCTGGGAATAATCAGGTTTCCGATACGATTTTCTACCGTAGAAATCAACCCAACTTTATTCCCAAGATTTGTAAATAAATCATATAATAAAGTTGCAGTTGTTGTTTTTCCATTTGTGCCTGTGACTCCAACAAGTTGAATTTCCCTGGAAGGGTGATTGTAAAAATTAGCAGCCATTTGCCCCAGGGCTTCTGCACTGTCTTTAACTTTTACATATACTAAATTTCCAACTAAAATAGGCGTCACTAAATCAGAGAACTCTTCTCCAACGATGACTTTCGCCCCATTTTGTATCGCCTTGTCAATGAACTGGTGTCCGTCTGCGGCAACTCCTTTTACCGCAACGAAAAGACTTTTAGTTGTCACTTTCCGGGAATCAAAATCAATCCGGCTGATTTCAAGATTGGGGTTGCCGGTAATTTTGAGGACATCTACTCCCTCCAAAATGTGCTTTAGGGTTTTCACGTTTACGCTTCTATTAAAAATATATTATTTATATATTAATTCAAATACAACTCTATGGTTTGCCCCCGGCTTTCCGTTCCTGCCAGGATGGATTGCCCGGTGACCTTACCTATGCCATTTACCTGAACTTGTAAGCCCTGGTTTTCCAAAATATACATCGCATCTCTCAAACCCATGCCCACTACATTTGGAATGACACTTTCTTTTATATTTTTTCTTTTAAAAACTATCGTATCTTCTTTTGCATCAATGACTGCCCAATTGTTATTCGTCTCAAACTTATGTGGAATTTTCAAATAAGATAAAACATTTCTCATATCCCCTCTCTCCCCAACTTCAATGCCGGGCAAAACGGATGAATTATTTTTTAAAATATTTGATTTATTAACAGCTAGCTGATCATTTACTCTTGAAACATATATTTTATCTGCAATTTCTCTAAAAATTGGTGCCGCCACTTCACCTCCATAAACGCCATTTTCAGTTGGTTTTTCAACCATGACGATGCAGGAATATTTGGGATTATCTGCCGGAAAATATCCTACAAATGATGCCCGATATTTCAGGTTTTCACGCTTGCGATTGAAGCGGCGGTAATCGACCTGTGCCGTTCCCGTCTTTCCTGCAATGAGGTAATCCCCGGTACGGATAGACTTTGCCGTTCCTCTTTCCACAACCCCTTCCAACAACTCCTGTGCAGCTTCGACCGTCTTCGGACTGACCAATTGCCGACTCAAAACCGTAGGCTTATATCGTTCAATCGTCCGACCAAAATCCTGCACTTCGCTCACCAAATAAGGCTTCATCATTCTACCATTATTAGCAATTGTATTATAAAAAGTTAATATTTGAAGTGGTGTCAATTCTACCTCATAACCGATAGACATCCAGGGGAGCGTAATCCCACTCCACTGATCTTCCCGGTTAAAAGCTTCCTTGATATAAGGCTTTCCCTCTCCTTCTATTTCAATGCCAATTGGCAAATGCAATTGTAGTTTTTTTAATCTTTCTATAAATTTTTTCGCATTATCTTTTTCTCCGTAAGCTGCCGTTACCATTTTTGCCATTCCAACATTTGAGGAAATTTCAAATGCTTTGCGCACAGTCGTTTCATTCAAAAAATGAACAGAGGCGTCCACCATCTCAATAGACTCTTCCGGAAATTCAAATACGATTTTTCCCAATTCCAAATCAATGGTATCGTCCAAAGCGACATGACCGTCTTCCAACAAAGCCAGCATCGTCGCCAGCTTAAAAGTGGAACCGGGTTCGACCGCAGAACCGACAGCATAATTGTATCGCTCCCAGTAGCCTTCCTCCGTTTTCCCGATATTCGCAATGGCTTTTATTGCTCCAGTTTCCACCTCCATCACCACGGCAGACCCATGATGCGCCTGGTGTTTTTTCAAACCCTGAAGCAAAGCATTTTCAGTTATATCTTGTAAATTTATATCAATTGTCGTTACAATATCTTTTCCGCTTTCGGGTTCGAGGGCGCTGATGCCGTTTACAGGAATCCAGGTGTTGCCCGCTACTTTTTGCTTGAGCTGAAACCCGGAACGCCCGGTCAGCACCTCATCGAATTTCCCTTCTAGTCCCACGGGTTTAATCCCTGGTCGGACATACCCAACTGTTCGGTGCGCCAACATACGGAAGGGACGCAAGCGTTTACTTTTCCGTTCGATGATCAGTCCGCCTCGATACTGCCCTAAATTAAATATTGGAAATTTTTTAATAGCTTCCAACTGGGCATAAGTAACATTTCTTTTGATTAAAAGATAGCGTTCCTGATTTTGCCTTTCGTAGCGGAGTCGATCTGCCCATTCCTCCTGGGTATAATTGTTATCCACAAAATTCGCCAGACAATACGCCAGGCTATCTACATTTTTATCAAATATTTTATTTCCAATTACTTTTGGAGACAAATCCATCCTCAATTCAAAGTACGGCAATGAGGTTGCCAGCAAACTGCCATCATCCGTAAAAATATTTCCGCGGTCTGCTTCCAGCGTATCGTATTTTACATATTCTTTTTTGGCCTGCGCTCTCCACTCCTCCCCTTCTACCTGCCAAATATAAATGGCCTTCCCAAATACAATCAAACCCAAAGCCACAACAAGTCCGGCAATGGGATAAATTCTATAAAGAATTTCATTTTTAATATTTGTATTTCCCTCACTCATTATTCTGTCTGTCGGAAAAAGCTATTCGTTTTTGATTTTGGTTTTTCTATAACATAGGGTTTTTGAGTATATCTTTTTATCCCAATTGGATCAACCAATTTAGCAACTTCGGTTTCTTTGCTCTGGTACATCATTTCAGATTTTAGAGACATATAGTACCAACGCAGTTCCCGGAGTTCTTTTTGTACGGTTTGAATTTCCCGCACCTTTCTTTCTGCATAGTGGGCGTTGGCGATATAAATTGTTGCCAAAAATCCAAGAAAGAAAATGAAGGGCAGGTTTTTCATAATGACAAATGGCCCGGCCTCTCCTAATCCAAAGAGTTCTTTCACCAATTCATTTCCGGGTTTTTTCTTTGCCATTTTTTTATTAGAATTTGTTTTATATAAAATTTAAACCTTTTCCGCTACCCTCAACTTTGCACTTCTCGCTCTGGGGTTATTTTTAATTTCTTCCTCTGTTGGAAGCATTGCTTTTTTAGTTATATTTTTAAAAGGGCGATATATTTTACCAAAATCATCCTTAATAAATTCCCCGGTAAAAGTTCCTTTTTTCATGTAATGTTTGACCAATCGATCTTCCAGCGAGTGAAAAGTGATGATGGCCAATCGTCCTCCGGGTTTTAAAATTTCTTTTGCGCCTTCCATCATTTCCTTCAACACTTCCATCTCCTCATTGACCTCAATCCGAATCGCCTGAAACACCTGAGCGAGGTACCGATTTTTTTTACCTCGGATATGGGGTTCTAAACAAGTCAACAAATCATTTATATTTTTAAATGGGATAAGTTGCCTGTAATTGTCAATAGCATTCGCTACTGTTTTTGCATTGCGCACCTCCCCATAGCTACTGAGGATTTCCTGTAAGTGGTTTTTGGAGTAAGTATTTAAGACATCGGCAGCGGTTTTGTCTCCGGTTTGATTCATACGCATATCAAGGGGCGCGTCAAATCGAAAGGAGAAACCACGGTTTTCATCGTCAAACATTCTGGAAGAAACGCCTAAGTCTGCCGTGATGCCATCCACCTGTCGGATGCCTTCCAATCTCAGAAATTTTTTAATATATCT
>JAHDCK010000534.1 GCA_020629915.1 Saprospiraceae bacterium | reverse complement strand
AAGAAATTAAAAAATCGTTCAAAGTATTTTAAGGATTATTCTGGCCGGTTACTTAAGTAATTTATCCATTGTAAAACCACGTATTGATACCCAATACTCTGCCGGGAGAAAATTCTCCCGGCATCTTTTTTACCATTCACCGCAAAGTCCAAACCACTCAACGCAAAGATTTGAATTCGCCCTGATACTTCCCCCATATTTGTATCGAAAGGAATTCATTTTATAGCTAATAAAACAATACCATGAAAACAAAACAAACAATACTCGTTACAGTTATTGCATTTTTATATACAATAAATGCACACTCAAATCACAGTCGCATTGGAAATTACATTTGGCAAGACGATAATAAGAACGGATTGCAGGATGAAGGAGAACTTCCCCTCGAAGCCATAACCATAGCCTTATATGAAGATAATAATCAGGATGGAATAGCGGATGGAGAAGCAAAGGCAACTGTTACTACAGGAGAAGATGGCCTTTTCATTTTCGTTACAGAACCGGGATTTTATTTTTTAGAAATTCAAAATGAAAACTATCAACCTACTTGTTATAAAAACAAAAAGAATACTAAAAAAATTGATAACAATTTTCATCCCGTAACTAAAAAAACCAGTACGATCCAACTCAAAAAGGGAGAAATGAATATCCAAATAGATGGCGGACTAACTCCAGTCACCGAACAAAAGTTAAAATGCAACTGCACAGAGCCATTCAAAGGAGGACATTTTTCAGTCTCTGCCAGCGCTGTAAATTACATTTCAAACACTCAAAAAGGATATCAAAGTAATCGGAGCCTGGGTAGCCAAATGGCTTTAAATTATCACATCAACCTCTCAAATCACATCAGTATTCGTCCCGGAATTAATTTTGGAATAAAAAATATACGTTTTTCCAACAAGGAAAATCAAGAAAAACACTTCATGCTTCCTTCCTTTAGCGGGAGTCTCGTTTTGGAGCACCGCTTTCAAGTCAACAGCAATAACTACATCAGTTGGGACTGGGGAGGAATGATGAATTATAACACGGCTATTAGCGAGGAACAACTCATTTCAAATGAAGGGGCATTAAAATTACAATCTCCGGGTAGTACACCCGAATTTCAAAGAAGCGAAGCCTGGACACCCAGTGTTTTAATTGGATTAACCTGGCATCACCTCACCGCATCTGGTCAGGATATTTTCTTTGGTTTCCAAAATAATTTTGGACTGACCAATGCTTATATCTCCCCGGAAACAGAGGGTTGCCATGATATAATATTTAAGAACTCCTATATCGGAGTGGTTACTGGTATAGGATTAACCGGAAAACGATAGTGCTAAAAGTAGTATATAATTGTTTTCAAAAAGGTGTTGTTTGTAAAGCCGTCTCTAACCAGAGATGGCTTTTTTTATTGCTGCTTTCCGACATTTCCTTTGAGATTATTTCCTTAGTTTTACAGCTGAAAAAATTCATAGATATGCGTTTGATTACCTTAGTTCTAATTTTAGTTCTGACATCCTGTACTGCCACACAAGCTCCAAATACTTATGATAAAAACATATATTGCGATATCTATCTGCGTTATGTAGAAGATCAGGAAACGGTCCGTGCAGAAGTTACGTTCAAGGAAGGAGAAAATATCTCTGAGTCTAAAGCCGTAGAAACACCCGGCGGAGTTATTTTTCAGGGCATCCCCGTTCCGCCACTCAGGAATGAGTTTAGAGGGGTTCGGTACATCCTGAAAGACATTACAGCAAAAACATATAATGACAATTATGGTATGTCTTTCAAGGATTTGGCAGGGAATGAACATCAATACAAACTCTCCAATCCCGCTCCGGTCAATCCACGGTTTGCCAATGGCACTATCAGTCGAAAAAAAGGAGCTACGTTGGAATGGGATGGTGAACCATTGAAAACCGGAGAATCTCTTGTCGTTATTTTGGAAACTAATGACAATAAAACCCACTCTACCAACATCATTGGCCCGACCAAAGCCAACTCCTTTTTTATGCACCCGGAAACGACGGCTAACTTTCCCTTAAGCAAAGGTAAAATACTGCTCATCAAAAAACATACGGAGGATATTAAAGGAAAGTATCCTTACTTCACCGGTACAATG
>JAHDCK010000093.1:3788-13348 GCA_020629915.1 Saprospiraceae bacterium | reverse complement strand
TTGTGAATTGCCTTATCAGGTTCAGTTTCAGGCAGATGCTATCAATGCCAATGATTACTTGTGGGATTTTGGAGATGGGTCTCCGATGAGTTCTGATCCCAGTCCTTTACATACTTATGTCAATGAAGGGACTTACCTGGTGACGTTGACGGTTACTTATCCTTCGGGTTGTATGGCGGATGCATCTTTGCCGCTTGTAGTGAGCGTTCCCAATTTTAGTTTTTCTTCGAATATTCAAAATGGCTGTCCGGGAGCGATGATTACTTTTGAAACACCTACGCCGGATATTATTTCCTACAGTTGGGATTTTGGTGCAGCGGGAGCTTCAACGGATGCCAGTCCGACGATTGCGTTTCCCGACCCCGGATTATACAATGTTTCGCTGGAGATATTGACGACGGAAGGATGCTTGCTGGATGAAAATTATATGAATTATATAATGATTGATTCCTCGCACTGCGTCTGGCCGGGCGATACAGATACGAGTGCGCTGGTTGATCATAATGATCTTTTAAATATAGGATTAGCTTATGGATCAAACGGTTTTGTTCGTCCGAATGCCTCGCTCAGTTGGGAAGGACAGAGTGCGCCGGATTGGGCAGGAACGACACCTGTTTCTAATATAAATTATAAACATATAGATTGTAACGGGGATGGAATCATCAATGCGGATGATACGACAGCCATTGTTTTAAACTGGGGAGAATCCTATGATAAAAGTGCGGGTGCTGGTAAAGTTGGAGATATTCCGTTTTATATAGAGGCAGATACTTTTCAGGAGGGGACAACGGTCGCCTTGCCGTTGATCCTGGGAGATGCGGTAGATCCGGCGACGGATGTTTACGGATTGGCGTTTACGATTTCTTTCCCGCCGGAGTATATCAATGAAAATTCGTTTAGTATAAATTTCGTGCAGTCCTGGCTGAGTACTTTGCCGGACAATACGATTGCGATACAGAAGGAGAATTATTCCAGTGGAAAATTTTATGCGGCGGTAACAAAAATAGACGGCCAAAACGTCACCGGGATGGGGCAGGTCGGAGAAGTTGTTTTTACCATTCAGGATGATATAATTATTCGGTCAAATACGCTGGATTTGACGTTGATGATAGAAGATGTGCGATTGATTTCCAAGGAGGAAATTGCACAACCCGTCTTTACAAAACCAACGGTGAATGTCGTAGAAAATGCAGGAACGACTTCTGTAGAAAACAACTTGCCAGAGGATTGGGTAGCCATCTTCCCAAATCCGACTAAAGAAATTTTAAATATTAATGTTGCTAATGCTTTGTTTGAGGAGGCGATATTATACAATACTATAGGAGAGAAGGTACTGGTTGCTACGGAGCAGCAGATAAATGTAGCGACGCTTTCTGCTGGTGTTTATTTTATTAAAATAAATACGAATAAAGGATTTGCGATGAAACGCATTCAGGTGGTCAAATAGGCAAAAGAGCTTGTTTGGTAAAAAGCCTGCTACTTGTAGCGGGCTTTTTTGTTTCAGTATATTATATATTAAAAAAATATCTTCTATGTCGTCTGGGTTACATTTAACATTTAAAAAAGTAAAAAAAGTTTTTTCCCAAGCAACAGATCGGAGCTTTGTCCGGTTAAGGATATAGAAAGCAGAAACAATGAGATAAATTTATAAAGAGAAAGTATTTTTATAAAACAAAATAGAATGTCTATTTGGCGATTTTTGCAAATTCTTTTTTTTACAGTGGCGATTTTTCGTTTGGAAGCAGGAGAAAAAACTGGCAACTTTGAAATAATAAAGCAACGGTTTTTAAGAATAAAACGTAAAGGGAAGAAAAGAAATTAATCCAGTCAAAAATGGAATTGACATAATGAAAAGAGGAGTTGGCGTAGTTGCAGTTGGAGAAAACAGGATTTAGTCATAGATTATAATCAAATACAAAGCGATATTAATTGTAAAAAGAAATATAAGATAAAAGAGGATTAATTTGATTTTGAGTTTTCTTTTTGCATGAAAAATTTTAGAAAATTTCTAATTAAAAAATTGAAAATCAACAGATTATAGGCAGTTTTTATTGGTTTTTTCTTAGAAATGCCAAAAATTGTACTTGGATTCCGGGAAGATAACCCGCAAATTTGTATCATAAGAAAACAATAATAGTATAGCGCAAAACAACTACATTTTACATCGTTATCCGTAAGGCCTTACAATAGCGAGACAACTGGAAACATTTAAGCAAGTAAGAATCAGTTATTTATTTTATTAGGATTTGTTGTAGTTTAAGGACTATGACCTGGGAGAATTTTATATCAACTTAAAACAAACGTTATGAAACAAATGAAAAATTTAAGCATAATAGTAATGATGATACTATCATTCACATTAAATGCACAGGAGAAAATAAATTTTGGATTGACGGGCAGCACCAATTTTGAATCGGGCTGGAATGCGGAGTTCAAGCAAATTTCAAAACAAGCAGACATTGATTATTTTTATATAGATCAGAAGCGTGGATTTTCATTGGGTTCTAATATTGAGTGGGTGCTCAATCCATCCATCGCTCTCAACTCCGGCGTCCGATTTTCTCATAGAAAACTGGATCTGACGTATAAAAATCCTAATGCAAAATGGACATCGGGCAAAGGGAATTCTGATCACTACAATATGTCGCAGGAAACTGATTTTTTAAATTTAAATCAGGTAGAAGTGCCCTTGTCCTTTGCCTATAAAATTCCCATGAAAAATGAAATATATTATCTGACAAATTTTGTTTTTGAGGCAGGTGTCTCTGCGGATTTTTTATTGCCGTCGGATGTTACCCTTCGTCACACGACGGAGCATACAGATGGTCGCCAGGAAAATTTTTCTATCAGCATGGCGGATAAGCGGCAGGTCATTCCTGCTTTGGAAATGGGTTTTGGTTTCGAGGATTTCACCGGAGATTTTGGCAAGTTGCGATTTGGTGTCAAGGTACACCACCAGCTCAAGCCTTCTGCTTTTTTTGATGTGAATGTGGATTACAATGGAGAAAAAACGACAAATGCAAAATCACAGGTTTACGATAAAAGTATCACTTACATTAGCGTGGCCGTTCAGTATTATTTTGAGCGGGCAGGATGTATGTAAGGTTTATATATAAATTTTCTGCCGGGCCAAACCGCCCGGCAGAAACCTTTCAGTAAAACAAAAAATTTAGAATTTAATTATAAAAAATATTTGAGGAGTCATTTTTCATAAGGTTAGGTTTTTAGTAGTTGAGTTTTGGACAGCCCGTCATTTATGGTTTTGACGGGCTTTTTTTATTTAAAAAAACATGAAGAATAAATATAATGTATTCTATAAATATTTTAATAAAAAACTGTAAATCAATTATTTATCGAATTTTTTTGATTAAAAATCTCTATTTGTTGAAAAAATTGTAATTTTTTTAAATTGTTTCTCCCTTTAAATTGACCGGAAAACCGCTTAAATTGAAGTTATGAGAAATATATGTTTACTTTTCTTGATATGTTTGTTGGGGCTGGAAGTCTTGGGGCAGGTGTATGTTGTACAAGATTATTATCCTAGAGATTATCCTGTAAATGGAGAACCCTTTCTTTTGCAGCAAATGGAGGATGGTAGTTACTTAATGGGTGTAAGGTATCATTGTTATCTTCCAGATGGGACAATAATGCATCATGGATGTCCACATGGTACTGATCTTGTGAAACTTGATCAAGATTTGAATATTATTTGGTCATTTCGTACGCCTATTGGTAATAGTTTTAGTGCTTATAAAAATGAAGATAATACCTATACGTTGTTTGGTGTTGTCGATAGGTCCTCTTTATGGACATATAAATATGAGTATGTAGTGATTCATCTAAGTGAAACAGGAGGATGGTTATCTGATAAAGTAATCAAGCATAGAGATAGTCCATTAAGTATTGGAAGTATTGTTCAAGAAAATAATCAATTTTTAGTTAAAGTGCTAGATCCTGATGTTGTTGATGAGGTGTATTTTTACAAAGTATATAATAATGGTGAGGTGTTTGAGACAATTACAGTTCCCTCACCTACATTACGAGCTGGAGGGTTGGTTAAAAAAGGAGCGGGATATAATTTATATCTAAAAAATGATTCTTTGACTATTTTTGCCTTGGATGCTGCATTCAATTTTGTAGATACTGTTGTGATTTCAAATCCATTAAACTCAGGAGCAGATTTTTCTTATCATATTTTAAAAAATGGTGATTATTTGTTTTATAAAAGAGGGGATGACGTACTCTCCGTTTCAAGATTAGACTCAATAGGGGTCATAAAATGGCAAAACTCATATTCTCTTTCTTTGTTTTATTATGCCAGGCAATTTGAAGAAAAAGATAATGGAAATCTTTTGTTTGGTTCCAGTATTCTTAGAGATAGTAATTATACAGAAGTTGGGTTTTTACAACTGAGTGGTTTGGGGGATTCTCTTAGAATGGAAACACTATCCACAAACTATTACCTTACCCCAGCGTCATTTTTGGTAAATCAAGATTCAAAGCTTTTAATTCTTGCTCAAAAAAACCGATGGCCTGATTTTTATAATTGGGGCCCAATTACTCCAATTATTTTTGAGCAAAGGGATACTTGTGGGTATTCGATTGGTTTCCCTTTGATTGTTGGGTGTATGGATATTGACAGAGATACTTGCTCATCTTTGGGAAATGAGGCGACTATTAATGCAGGAGTCTCAGGGGGTGTTTTGCCTTATTCTTATAATTGGGGTGCAGGGTGGACAGATGAACCTGTTCTACAGGATCTCGCTCCAGGCTTTTATGATTTTAGTGTTACGGATAGCCAAAACTGTTTTGCTTCAGTGGACAGTATTGAAGTGGATTGTGTTTGCCCAATTGTAATTTATAACGGTCAGGCTACTTCTTCTCCTTGTGATTCTGCAATGGGGGGAATAAAAATACATGTTCAGAACTCCTCTGATAGTTTACAATTTGATTGGTTGCCCAATGTTTCTTCTTCGGATACGGCAGGGCAATTGCTCCCTGGGGTATATTTTATAACTGTTACTGATTTATTGTTGGGATGTTCTAAAACTATTGAAGCGAAAGTTTATGAGAAAAAACCTAATTATTTAAACTTATCATATATCAATTATTGTTCGGATGGATACTCTACAATGAACATGACTACAATTGATAGTATTTATTTCCCGCTTACTTTAGAATGGGAGGGAGAAGAAACCGGAGCTATTTTTTACCCATCTGATACCAGCCTGAATTTTAACTTTTATAATCATGGTTTATATACTGTAAACTTACATCTCTCAAATGGTTGTATAATAACAGATGATATTTTTACTGCTCCTCTCATGATTGAGGTGGAAGCTCCCAATATTACTTGTCCTGAATTAGGCTGTGGTTATGCTCTGGCAGAAGTATCAAATGGTTGGGGAATGATTTCCTGGAATAATGGGGAGATCGGAGATTATGTGTCTTGTTTATGGCCTGGGCAACATGAGGTGAGTGTAACAAATAATTATGGATGTGAGGCATCAACTACTTTTACAATAGAGGTAGATACCATCGCTCTTGATCTCAGTGTAATAGATACTATAATTATCAATGAAGATACCTTATATAACATAATTGCTAGTCCAACTGTAGGCTTTATTAATTCAAATGATATTTATCAATGGAATTCAGGGCAAACAGGTACTCGTTTGGATAGTATTGAAAGCGGATTTTATTCGGTAACGTTAACCTCTCATGAAGGGTGTGTTGCCTCGAATAATATCCGTTTAGGTACATATCCTTCAGTTGATACCTTTAGATTTGATATGAGAGTTGACGAGATATTTTCTCTATGTCCTTCATTGGATGATTTGCCAAATCAGACAGGAAACATAAGTTTGGTGTATGCTTACCCGTTAGACACATCAAATTGGTTAGGCATTACAGGAAACTGCATGTCATTTTCGAGTCAATCTGCAGGAACAATTCAAGCATTAATCTCTGGTTGTGAAAACGGACTATGTGATTCTACTTATTACATCCTAACAATACATAGTTGTGATACCTTTGGACTTAACCATATTATTAATCCTCCATCTTGTTGGCCACTTTCGAATGGCTCTATAGAACTGATTCCACACGGCGGTTCACCCCCTTATTCTTTTAATAGATTAGGAAGCAATTATAACTATACAATTTATGAGGAACATGATACGCTTTATATTCCAGGGTTAAACTGTAACGAATATGATTATATTTTAAGGGATAAATACGGATGCGAAATTGAACTAAATATCCAGATGGAATGTGAACGAATTGATAGTTTTAATATAATTGTTGATACAGCTGATTTTTGCCTTCCTACCGGAAGCCTAAATGTGATTCCTTTGGAAGGAGTAGCTCCTTATAGTTATTATTTTGATTGGAATAATAATGGTGGAAGTTTACTGGATAGTATAAAAGCGGGGACTTATAAGTTTAGAGTAATTGATTCTCTTGGATGCCGTAGTGATATTCTCTATTTTGATTTGCCTCAAACTGATACTCCTGAAATTAATATAAATTATTCTGTTATAAATGTTTGTGGTGGCTTGGATACCTTGTTGTTTTTCTCTGATTATACCAGCCCTGGGGACTTTACATGGATGTTTATTGATACAACTTATGAAGATTCAATTATTAAAAGGTTAAGTCCCGGAGGTAATGAATCCGTTTTACTTCAAATTCAAACCTCGGAAGGGTGTCTTCTTAATGCTTCAGAAGTAATAAGCGAATGGGATACCATGACTTTAGATTTTAGTGCTAACCTTCTTATTCCCTGTTTGCCAGCGGTTGTGCAATTTCAGGATACCTCATTTTCCTCAAAGGGGATCATGTCCAAAGAATGGACTGTGAATGGGACGACTTATAATAGTGATAGTCCAATAGTTAATTTTGCGGAAGCAGGACTCTATGATGTCCAGTTAATTATAACAGATTCAGTGGGTTGTTCTGATACACTTTTAAAATCAAATTTTATTGAAATATATAATGCTGTTTCAGCAGGTTTTGAAGTTGATATAAATGAAGGCTGTGCTCCAATGAATGTACAATTTCAGGACACTTCCTCTTCTGGCAATGGGATTTCCTCCTGGGAGTGGTTAATAGATGGAAATGTTTATAATGAACAAAATCCAGATGTGTATTTTGGTAATGGAGGTGTTTTGGATGTCCAATTGTCTGTGACAGATTCCGTGGGTTGTGTAGACACGGTTGTTGTTTTTGATTATATTAAAATTGGAGATATTTCGGCAGGATTTTCCGGGACTCCCTTGACAGGCTGCGATCCGCTTTATGTTCAATTGCAGGATACCTCTTCATCTGAAATGGGTTTAGCGTCCTGGGAGTGGAATGTGGATACAATAACTTCTTATGAACAAAATCCGAATGTGATAGTTCAAAATATTGGAGAATTTGACGTGCAATTAATCGTTTCAGATTCTTTAGGTTGTTTGGATACTTTAGTGATTTCTCAATACATTAATGTCGCCGACTCCAACTGCGTCTGGCCGGGCGACACCGACACCTCCAACGTAGTAGATAATAATGATATTTTAAATATAGGAATAGGTTACGGCACGTCCGGGCCGTTGCGTCCGGCGGCTACCCTCGGTTGGTATGGTCAAAATGCCCCCGACTGGTCACAATCCACTCCGGCAACAGATGTAAATTATAAACATATTGATTGTGATGGAAATGGAATCATCAACGCAGACGACACCACCGCTATTATCCTCAACTGGGGCCAAACCCACACCCGAAACTGGCCGGGGAATCCGGGCGGAGCCTCTGGGTCAGATGTCCTGTTTTATGTAGAACCGGACACAGCTCAAGAGGGACAAACGGTTTCCACGCCGCTTATCCTTGGGGATTCCCTTGACCCGGCAGTGGATGTTTATGGTCTGGCTTTTACCCTTCAGTTTCCGCCGGAGTATCTCGTAGAAGGCACAATACATGTGGATTTTACAAATTCGTGGTTGGGTGATATAAATTCTAATATGATCGCTATCCAAAAGGAATTTTATCCTATGGGTCAACTTAAGGTCGGGGTGACGCGCATTGATGGCATGAATGTAAATGGCTTAGGACAAGTAGGAGAAATAATATATACGTTGCAGGATGATATAATTTTCCGCTCGGATTCCCTGATTTTTGAAATGGATTTAAACGAGGTGAAAATTATTTCCGTAGAAGAAATTCCGATTGGGGTTCGACCGAAAGGGGGGAAGGTTACAGTATTCGATTCGCCAGCAACTTCTGTTGAAGAAGTGTGGAAAAAAGATATACAAATTTTCCCGAATCCAACAAGCGAAAAGCTTATGGTTCAATCTTCTGGCATTAAAATTAAAAATATTGAAATAATAAACATTGTAGGAGAAGAAGTGTACAACGGAGCAGAAGGAGAAATAGATGTTTCTAAAATGGTCAACGGAACCTACCTGGTAAAAATAGAAACGCCACTGGGTATTCTGATAGAACGGGTAGTCATTATGCGGTAAAGATGCTGGTTTGATTATATATTTAATTTTGCTTTTCAAGTGGGGCCCGTCGGAGATTTTCGACGGGCTTTTTTGTTTTGGAATGGCTTGGTTCTTTTAAATCATTATCTTTGCAAAAAGGAAATTCCGGAATGCACCTCTTCCACACCACACAAATCCAAAACAACCAGGCCATCCTCTCCGAGGAAGACACGCGCCACCTCTCCCGCTCCCTGCGGATGCAGGAAGGAGCAGAAGTGATCATCGTGGACGGCAATGGCGGATTTTATAATGGAAGAATAAGTATAATAGAAAAACGCAGTACGACGGTGGAGATCATCCGGGCGCAGCAGGAATACGGCAAGCGGTCCTTCGCCCTGCACGTCGCCATTGCGCCTACGAAAAACATCGCCCGGCTGGAATGGTTTTTGGAAAAGGCGACGGAGATTGGTATTGAGGAAATTACGCCGGTTTTTTGTCGGCGGTCGGAGCGGAAGGTCGTGCGGCTGGATCGGTTGAATAAAATTTTAGTGGCGGCGATGAAGCAATCCCAGCGGGCTTACCTGCCTGTCCTCCACGAGCCGCTGCCCTTGAAAACTTTCCTTGAAAAACAAAAAGAAAAAGCTTCCCGGAAGCTCATTGCGCACTGTGCCGAGGGTGAAAAAGCCCGTTTTCAAGACAACTATCGCCCCGGCGAAAGCGTTGTAGTGCTGATTGGTCCCGAAGGGGATTTCTCTCCTGAAGAAATTGGTCTGGCTTTTGAGCATAACTTTGAAGCTGTATCTTTGGGGGATCATCGCCTGCGGACGGAGACGGCGGGGATTGTGGTTTGTTCAATGGTACAATATGCGAATATTCCAATAGGAAAATAAATCTTTTTTACTATTAAAAACTAACCGACGAAAATGCCAACCCGCGCCCCTAACCCCTAAAGGGGAACCTCTCCCCACCTTTTGACTGCGGGTGGATTTCCCCTTTAGGGGTTAGGGGCGAGTAGAGCAAAATTCAAGAATAAAAAAATTATAAAATGACAAAAAACATATTCAAAATATTAATTCTAGCTATAACCCTTCCCTT